>DASXBC010000161.1:0-5750 GCA_036406355.1 Solirubrobacterales bacterium
CTCCTCTACCACCTCCAGCGCCACAGCGACCACCACGCCAACCCGACCCGGCGCTACCAGGCCCTGCGCCACGTCGACGAGGCGCCGCAGCTGCCGACCGGGTACGCCGGGATGATCGTCCTCGCCTGGATCCCGCCGCTCTGGCGGCGGGTGATGGACCCGATCCTCGTCGAGCACTACGGCGGCGACGTCGGCCGCGCCAACATCCAGCCGCGCAAGCGCAGGCGGCTCCTCGCGCAGTACGGCGGGGCGAGCGCGTGAGCGCGGAGCGAGCGAGGCGCGAACCCTGATGTCTGCCTACCGCTGTCCGACCTGCGGCTATGTCTACGACGAGGAGGCCGGGCATCCCCGCGAGGGCTTCCCGCCCGGAACGCGGTGGTCGGAGGTGCCCGACGACTGGGCCTGCCCGGACTGCGGAGTCCGCGACAAGGTCGACTTCGAGCCCGTCGAGGGCGACTGAGACGATGGCGGCGATGTCGACCGTGCCGGAGCGAGCGCCGTACGCTGTCGCGGCGCGCAAACTGCTGCGCGAGACGCTGTTCGGCGCCGCCCGCGACGAGCTCCAGCATCGGACCTGGTCGGAGGTGACGATGGCCGAAGTCGCCGCCGCCGCGGGTGTCAGCCGCCAGACCCTCTACAAGGAGTTCGGCAGCCGCGACGAGTTCGCGCAGGCCTTCGTGATCCACGAGGGCGAGCGCTTCCTCGACATCGTCGAGACGGCGGTCCGCGAGCACCTCGGCGACCCGCACGCGGCGGTCGGCGCCGCGCTCGACACCTTCCTCCGCACCGCCGGCGAGGACCCGCTCGTGCGGATGATGCTGAGCGACGACGGGACCGGCGGGATGCTGCCGTTCGTCACCACCCAGGGAATGCCGATCGTCCTCTGGGCGACGGCCAGGCTCGCGACGGTGATCCAGGAGGGCTGGCCGCAGGCGCCGGCCGAGAAAACGCAGCTGCTGGCCGAATCCCTGGTCAGGCTCGCGATCAGTTACATCACGGTCCCGACCGCACCGACCGAGGCGACCGCGGCCGCCGCCGGCGAGCTGCTCGGCCCGTTCATCGACGAGGCGCTGGGCACCCGGGACTGAGCCCGGTCGCCGGGCTCAGATCGCCGCCGGCCTCGCGTCGAAGTAGAGCATCGATCCCCGCCGCTCCCAGGACGTCGGCCGGAAGCCTGCGTCCTCGAGCCAGCCGCGGATCTCATCCTCGGTTCCCATCGGACCGAAGTCGCCGAGACCGGGGCGGATCAGGAGCCGCTGCCGCAGTGTGTCGCTGGCGTGGACGAACGAAGAGCCGACCAGGCGGCCCTCCGGCTTCGTCACCCGGGCCATCTCAGCGACCGCCGCGACAGGGTCGTCGAAGCAGTGCAGACCCCAGTAGGAGAGGAAGAGGTCGGCGATGTCGTCCTCGAGCGGCAGGTCGGTCGCGTTCGCCCGGTGCAGCTCGAGGCCGTCGATCCCTCGGTCGGCGGCACGACTTCGGATCCGGCGCAGCATCGACGGCGAGAGGTCGACGCCGACGTAGCGGACGCCGCGATCGGGATCGAGCGCCCGCAGCACCGGCCCGGCTCCGCAGGGGCAATCGACGATGGTGCCGCCGTCGGGCACCTCGGCCACGGCCCCCATGCTCTCGTAGTAGGGACCCGTGTCGCCGGCCCAGACCATTCGGGCCACCCGTCGCCCGATCCGCGGTCGCTCCATGTAGGCGACGTAGGCGATCCCGAACGGCGATGCGTAGAAATCACGCGCCACTACGACTGTTCCTGCTTAGCCCGCGGCGCGAACAACCAGATATTCCCCATTGGGCTCGCTCAGCACTCACGGCGGCGAGTGACTCTATGCGCCCGCGGGCTGCTCCGCTCCGGCCCCGGTCCGCAGCGGCGTCTCGCCCCTGATCAGGTCCGAGGCCCGCTCGGCGATCGCGATCGTCGGCGCGTTCGTGTTGCCGCGCGGGACGGTCGGCATCACCGAGGCATCGACCACCCGGATCCCATCGAGCCCCAGGACCCGAAGCTCGGCGTCGACGACCGATCCGATCGCGCAGGTCCCGACCGGGTGGTAGATCGCGAAGGTGGTCCGCGCCGCGTGTTCGCGCAGCGCCTCCTCGGAGTCGCCGTCGGGCGCGTTGTAGCGCTCTGCCGCGTAGGGCCGCATCGCCGGGCTGGCGCAGATCTCCTCCGCCAGCCGCAGCGCGTCGACCATCCGCGGCATGTCGGCCGGGTCGCTGTAGAAGCGGTTGCGGATAGCGGGGCGCGCCGTCGGGTCGTTCGAGGCGAGTCGGACCGATCCGCGGCTGTTCGGGGTCAGCAGGCAGGGGGAGACCCAGACGCCGTGCGCCTCGGGATCGCCGAGCCCCTCTTCGACGATCTGCAGTCCGGCGACGTGGAACTGGATGTCGGGCGCCGGGGCGCCGCCGCCGACCCGGGTAAAGCCGCCCGACTCGGCGAGGTTGGAGGTGAAGGGACCGGTCTGCGAGGCTTCGAACTCTTCCAGCGCCGCCGGCTCAAGCGCCAGCAGCAGGCTCTCCGGCTCGGGCGTCGTCCAGACCGAGTAGGTCGCCGGGTGGTCGCTGAGGTTCTCGCCGACCGCGGGCTGGTCGAGGAGCACCTCGACTTCGCGCATCGTCAGATGCTCGGCCGGGCCGACCCCGGAGAGCATCAGCAGCTGCGGTGAGTTGTAGGAGCCGCCGCAGAGGATCACCTCACGCTCGGCCCGATGCTCCGTCACCTCGCCGAGCTGGGAGGCCGCGACTCCGACCGCCCGGGTGCCGTCGAAGAGGACGCGGTGAACGAGCGCGTTCGGCAGCACGGTCAGGTTCGGCCGCTGCATCGCCGGGTGCAGGTAGGCGACGGAGGCGCTGCCGCGCATCCCTCCGCGCTGGGTCACCTGGTACATCCCGACACCGTCCTGCTCGGCGCCGTTGAAGTCCTCGTTGCGGGCGAGCCCGGCCTCGACCCCGGCCTCGACGAAGGCCGGCGGGATCGCGATCCCCGAGCGCTGGTCGCTGACCGGCAGCGGACCGCCGACCGCGTGCCACTCGGACTCGCCGCGCTCGTTGTCCTCGGAGCGCAGGAAGTAGGGGAAGAGGTCGTCCCAGGACCAGCCCGGCGCGTCCCAATCGTCGTAGTCGCGCCGGTTGCCGCGGATGTAGACCATCGCGTTGATCGACGAGGAGCCGCCGAGGACCCTGCCGCGCGGCAGTGGGATCCGGCGGTTGTTGCACTCCGGCTCCGGAGCGCCCCAGTAGTTCCAGTCGACCTCGGTCCCGGGCAGTTTCAGATAGCCGAGCGGGACGTGGATGTTGTCGTTCGTGTCCGGCGGGCCCGCCTCGATCAGCAGCACGCTCGTGTCGGGGTCCTCCGTCAGCCGCGCGGCGAGCACACAACCGGCCGAGCCGGCGCCGACGATCACGTAGTCGTGCATCGCGCCTAGCCTACCCCGCGGGCGAGCCGCCGTTCGAGGTTGGCGCGGACCTCCGGCCACTCCGAGTCGATGACGCTGTAGTAGGCCGAGTCGCGGCGGCCGATGTCCGGGACGATCATGTGGTTGCGGAGGACCCCCTCGAACTGCGCCGGCAGCGCCGCGAGCGCCGCCCGCGATCGCTCGTTGCGGGAGTCGGTCTTGAACTCGACCCGAACGCATCCGAGGTCTTCGAACGCGCGTCCCATCATCAGCAATTTAGCCTCGACGTTGGCCCCCGTCCGCCAGGCGCTCGGCGTCAGCCAGGTCCAGCCGATCTCGGCGACCCGATCCCAGCGCCGCACGTTGAGGTATCGGCTGCTCCCGATCGGCGCCCCGCCATCGCCGCGGCTGCGAATCGCGAACGGCCCCTCGGCTCCGGACGCGGCGGCGTCGAGCGATGCCCGCATCCAGCCCTCGAAGAGCTCGCGGCTGGCGCCGATGTTCGTCAGCCAGGCCCAGATCTCCTCCGGCTGCGCCGCCTCCCAGAGTCCCTCCGCGTGCTCCTCGGTGAGCGGCTCGAGCGTGACGATCGAGCCGTCGAGGCTCCTGGTGAGCGGCATCTCGGCGGGGATCACGGCGCCGTCGTCCCCGCCCGGTCGAGCTCGAGGCGGAAGGCGAGCCGCTCCAAGCCCATTGAATCGACCGAGTCCCGTTCGGCCACCCGGCGATAGCCCATCGACTCGTAGAGCCGATGCGCCTCGACCTGGCCGGCCCGGCTCCAGAGGGCGATCGCCTGCCATTCCGCGGAGCGAGCGAGCCGCTCGCAATGGGCGACGAGCGCCCGCCCGATTCCCTGCCCGCGCTCGGCGGTGGCGACCGCGAGGCGCGAGAGCTCCGCCTCCTCGCCGGTCGCGACGACCCGCCCCGGCGCTCGCGGGCGGAAGAGGACGACCACCCCGGCGATCCCACCCGCGCCATCGACGACGAAGATGTCGCCGTGCCTTGCCGAGGTCTCGAAATCGGCCTCCGAGTAGGGATCGGCGCGGCCGCCGACCCCCACGGTCACGTAGGCCTCGGTCCAGAGGTCGGCGACGTTGCGCGCGTCGCCCTCCGTCGCGTCTCTGATCGCGGTGCTCAACTCAACGAAGTATCGAGGCCGAGGGCGTAACCGCGGGTCCTCGGTCGGTTACTTGACTTCGTAACTATCCGCATTATCTTCCAGGAGGGAGAAATGGAGATGATCAGACGACTTGAGCCCATCGCCCTTGTGGTCATGGTGCTCGGCGCTCTCAACTGGGGGATGGTCGGGCTATTCGACACCAACGTGATCTCGGACGTGTTCGGGGGCGGGACGCTCACCGACGTCGTCTACGTCATCGTCGGAGTCGCCGGCCTTCTCTACATCCCGAGGATCCTCGAGAGCCTTCACATCGGGGGACACACGCCTCACCCGCGCGGCACCTGAAGCGCGCGGGGCTGGGAGGTCAAATCGAGCCGGGCCCGGGGGGCCCGGCTCGACTCGTTTCAGGGCCGATCTCAGAGGTCGGCGTGGACCAGCCGCAGCCCGACGTCGAGCTCCTCGAGCTCCCGCAGGTCGCCGTGGCGCCTGTCCCACTCGCCGCTCTCGAGGTCGGCGGCGAGGTCGGCGAGCGCGCGCTCGACCGCACCGGGATCCAGCCGGTGCCAGGTCGAGGAGGCCTGGCGGACCCGGGGATCGAGGTGGGCCTCGGGGCGGCTCCAGAGGCCGACCGCAAACCCGTCGCTGCAATCGCCGGGAACGGGGATCGGCTCGACCTCGAGCCCGGGGAGGGCGGAGGCGAGCTGCTCGAGCGAGGGAAAATCGCGCCGGTCGGCCTCGATCAGCTCGGGGAGATACTCGGCGGCGAGCCACATCGACTCGGCGACGTCGACATCGAGGGTGACGAACACCGCCCGGTCGCGCCCGACCCGCGCGACCTCGGCGAGGCCGCGGTCGACGTCGGTCCAGTGCTGCATCGTGAAGACTCCCATCACGGCGTCGACGCTGTCGTCGGCGAGCGGCAGGTCCTCGGCGAACGCCTCGATCGCCGGGGCGGCGCCGGGCGGCCGCTGGGCGATCATCACCGGCGAGGGCTCGACCGCGATCACCTCGCGGTCGGTCGGCTCGTAGGAGCCGGCGCCGGCTCCCACGTTGAGGACGGTGCGGGCGTCGCCGAGCGCGGCGTGGATCGTGGCTTCGATCCGCGGGTCGGCACGGCGCACCGTGGCGTAGTCGATCCCCATCCGGTCGTAGGCGGGCGAGCCCATCAGGTCTCCAGCATCAGCGTCACCGGGCCGTCGTTGACGAGCGCCACCCCCATGCAGGCGCCG
>DASXBC010000162.1:0-2515 GCA_036406355.1 Solirubrobacterales bacterium
CGATCCGCACGATCGCCTCGCCGTCGGGGCCGCGGTGGCGGAGCGCGGCGGCGATCGCCGCCGCGCTCCGCCACCGCGGCCCCGACGGCGAGGCGATCGTGCGGATCGGCCCGGTGACCCTGATCCACACCCGCCTGGCGATCATCGACGTCGTCGGCGGCGACCAGCCCCTGCGCTCCGAGGACGGCCGCGTCAGCGTCATCGTCAACGGCGAGATCTACAACCACCTCGAGCTCCGGCGCGAGCTCGAGGCCGCGGGCCACCGCTTCGCGACCCGCTCCGACTCCGAGGTCGTCGTCCACGGCTACGAGGAGTGGGGCGCCGACCTCGTCCGCCGGCTGAACGGGATCTTCGCCTTCGCGATCTGGGACGAGGGCACGGGGACGCTGACCGCGGCCCGCGACCCGTTCGGCGTCAAGCCCCTCTACTGGACCCGTCACGGCGAAGGGCTCGCGGTCTGCTCGGAGATCCGGCCGCTGCTGGGCGCCGGGCTCGCCGCCGCGGCCGTCGACCGGGTCGCCCTCGAGCACTACCTCGCCTGGCGTTTCACGCCCGCCCCGAGGACGCTGTTCGAGGGGATCTCGAAGCTGGCCCCGGCCTCGATCCTGGTCGCCGGCGAGGGCCGCGTCGAGGTCTCCTCCTACCGCGAGGCGCCCGGAGACCCGCTCGACGGCGGCCCCGACCAGCTCGCCGGAGAGCTCGGCCGCCGCTTCGGCGACGCCGTCGAGCGCCAGATGATGTCCGACGTCCCCTACGGCGCCTTCCTCAGCGGCGGCGTCGACTCCGCCGCGATCGCCGCCGCGATGCGGCGGGCATCCGACGAGCCGCCGCTGACCTTCACGATCGGGTTTCCCGGCCACGGCGACGAGCTCGACGAGCGCGATGCCGCGGCGGCGACCGCGGCGGCGATCGGCACCGCTCACCACGCGACGGCGATGGAGGAGCTCGACTTCCCGCGCGAGCTCGCGACCTGCGTCCGCAGCCTCGAGGAGCCGATCGGCTCGGCCTCGGCGCCGGCCGCGCTCCAGCTCAGCCGCTTCGCCGCCCGGACCGTCAAGGTGGTCCTCTCCGGCCAGGGCGCCGACGAGCCGCTCGGCGGCTACGAGCGCCACCAGGCGGCGGCGGCCCTGCACCTGACCGCGGCCGTCCCCGGCCCGCTCAACCGGCCCGTCCTCGCCCTCGCCGAAGCCCTGCCGCGCAACGAGCGGGCAAAGCGGGCGGCGCGGCTGCTCGGGGCGCCGGCCGGGATCGACCGGCTGCTGCGGGTGTTCGAGATCTCCGACGCCGCGACCCGGGCCGAGCTCACCTCCGGCCCGCTCGCCGAGGCCGAGGCCGAGCGCCGCGAGCTCGCGGCGGAGCTGCTGGGCGACCTCGGCGGCCGCGACGACGCCCTCGAGCAGGCGCTCTACCTCGACACCAGGATGTTCCTGCCCGACTGCCTCCTCCTCTACGGCGACAAGACCTCGATGGCCTCGAGCCTCGAGCAGCGGGTCCCGTTCCTCGACGTCGAGCTGATGCGATTCGTCGAGCGGATTCCCGCCCGCCTCCGCCTCCGCGGCCTGAAGCGCAAGTGGCTCTACCGCCGCGCCCTCCGCGGCCTCGTCCCGCAGGTGGCGCTAGAACGCCGCAAGCACCCGTTCGCGACCCCCTACGACGACTGGCTGCGGACCTCGCTCGGCGGCGAAGTGGAGCGCCTCTACGCGGCGGGCAGCGCCCTCGCCGAGCTCGTCTCGCCCGGCACCGTCGCCGGCCTCGTCGACGAGCACCGCCGCGGCCGCGCCGACCACAAGCGGATCCTCTACTGCCTGCTCGAGCTCGGCCACTGGCACCGGGTCTTCATCGAGGGCGAGAGCTGAGAGAGATGGACGGCGTCCGCGCGGTGGTGCTGACCCACGGGACCGAGGGCCGCTTCGGGCCGCTGCTCGAGTCGCTGCAGCGTGAAGGCCTGGCGCTCGAGCGGGTCGTCGTCGTCCACAACCCCTCGGCGCCCGGCGAGGCGCCGCCCCCGGTGCCGGCGGGGTGCGAGCTGATTCCCGCCCCGCGCAACCTCGGTTACACCGGCGGCATGAACCTCGGGATCGAGCACCAGCTCGGCCGCGACGGCGACCTGCTGCTGGTCCTCACCCACGACGCCCGCTTCCATCGGGGCGCCCTGCGGGCGATGGTCGAGGCGGCCCGGGGCGACACCTCCTACGGCGTCCTCGGCCCGGCGCTCGTCCTCGAGGACAGCGGCGAGCCGTTCTCGTTCGGCGGGGTGACCCGCGCCAACGGCGAGCGCAGCCACGTCCGCCAGCGCCCGGAGGCCGCCGGCGGCATCGCCCCGTGCGACTGGATCGACGGCGGCACGATGCTGTTCCGGGCCGATCTGCTGCGCGAGATCGGCGGCTTCGACGAGGGCTTCTTCATCTACTGCGAGGACGCAGAGATCTGCTGGCGCGCGAGCGAGGCCGGCGCCGGCGTCGGCCTCGTCCCCGACGCGGTCGCCGACCAGTCGCCGGGCGGGGCCGGCCGGATC
>DASXBC010000163.1:0-4228 GCA_036406355.1 Solirubrobacterales bacterium
GAGCATCCGCTGGTAGGCCTCAGCGTCCATCAGCGCCTCCGTCTCGGAGGAGTCCGAGAGCTTCACCTTGACCAGCCATCCCTCTCCGTAGGGGTCCTCGTTGATCTTCTCGGGCGCGTCCTCGAGCGACTCGTTGACGGCGGTTATCTCCCCCGAGAGCGGGGCGATCACGTCGGAGACGGCCTTGACCGACTCGACCTCGGAGTATGAGGCGTCCTTGGACACCCTCGTGCCGACATCGGGCGGGTCGTAGAAGACGACCTCGCCGAGCGAGTCCTGCGCGTACCAGGTGATGCCGAAGGTCGCCTCCTCGCCCTCGATCCGCGCCCAGTCGTGTTCAGGGTGGTACAGAAGCCCGTCCGGGTAGCTCGCATCGGCCAAGGTCATTTCTCCTTCCGGTAGAGGGGCTTGGACGCTATCCGCGCGGAGCGCCGCTTGCCGCGAACATCGATCTCGACCTCGGTCCCGGGCTCGGCGAGGTCGGCTCGTACGTAGCCCATCCCGATCCCGACCTCGAGCGAGGGCGAGTAGCTGCCGGAGGTCACCACGCCCGCCTGCTCGCCGCCGGCGAGGATCGGGTTGCCCTGACGCGGGATCCCGGCGCCCTCGATCTTGAACGGGGCCAGCTTCTCGGCGGTCCCCTCCGCCCGAGCCCTCGCCACCGCCTCGGAGCCGATGAAGCCGGTCGCCTCGACGCAGCACCAGCCGAGCCCGGCTTCGATCGGGTTGCGGTCGGGGGTCAGGTCGTTCCCGTGCAGGTGGAAGCACACCTCGAGCCGCAGCGTGTCGCGGGCCCCGAGCCCGCACGGCACCACCCCGGCGTCGAGCAGCTCGACCCAGATCGCCGGCGCGATCTCGGGGTCGATCAGGAGCTCGACCCCGTCCTCGCCGGTATAGCCGGTTCCGCAGGCGAGCGCAGGCCGCTCGCCGACCCGGACCGCCGCGGCGCGCATCCTCGGCGGCAGCTCGATCGCGAGGGTCGCGGCGACGATCCGGCGCGCGTGCGGCCCCTGGACGGCGAGCATCGCGTAGCGGTCGGCCACGTCGCGGACCGCGACGTCGAGGTCGCGGCTCCAGCGTCCGAGCCAGGAGAGGTCGGACTCATGGTTTGCGGAGTTGGTGACGATCAGGTAGCGGTCGGCGCCGAGCCGGTAGGTGAAGAGGTCATCGAGCACTCCGCCCTCCTCGTTGCAGAGGCACGAGTACTGGGCGCCGCCCGTCGCGAGCGCGGCGACGTCGTTGGAGAGGACGCGCTGCAGGAAGGCGAGCGCGGCCGGCCCCTCGACCTCGACCTCGCCCATGTGGGAGACGTCGAACATGCCCGCGTGGGTGCGGACCGCCGTGTGCTCCTCGATGATCCCGTCGTACTGGACCGGCATCTCCCAGCCGGCGAAGGGCACGAGCTTGGCGCCACCCTCGCGGTGACGGTCGAACAGCGGGGTGCGTTGGAGGTCTTCGACGGCGATCACAGGCTCAGGGGACTCACGCCAGGCTATCTTGACGACCGAGGTTGGTGAGCCCTCTGCGAGGCGGAGTTGAGATGAGCAACGCGGCGTCGAACTGGCAGCCCGATCTGGATCAGCTCCGGTCGGTCCACGCCGCCACCGCGGAGACGATCAAGCGGACGCCGATCTTCAGCCTCGGCGAGCTGTCGCGCCGTTGCGGCGGCACCGTCGTGCTGAAGGCGGAGAACATGCAGCGGACGGGGTCGTTCAAGCTGCGCGGCTCGCTCGCGAAACTGGCCGGCCTCGACGCGGACAGCTGCCGCGGCGTCGTCGCCGGCAGCGCCGGAAACCACGGCCAGGCGCTCGCCTACGCCGCCCGTGCCCGCGGCATCCCCTGCATCGTCTTCATGCCCGAGGACGCGGCGATCTCCAAGGTCGACGCGGTCAGCGCCTTCGGCGCCTCGGTGGTCCTCGAGGGGAGCGCGATCGACGAGTGCCTGGAGGCGGCCCGTCGGCGGGCCGAGGCGGACGGCCTGCTGTTCGTGCACCCGTTCGACGACCTCGAGGTGATCCGCGGCCAGGCCGGTGTCGGGCTCGAGCTGCGCGAGCAGGTCCCCGACCTCGCGAAGGTGATCGTCCCGGTCGGCGGCGGCGGGCTGATCAGCGGGATCGCGGCGGCGCTCGGGGCGAGCGGCGGCGGGGTTGAGGTCGCCGGCGTCCAGGCCGCCGGTTGCTCCCCGTTCCCCGGATCGATCGAGAGCGGCGAGCCGGAGACGATCGCCGTCCCCTCGACGATCGCCGACGGGATCGCCGTCAAGCGCCCCGGCGAGCTGACCCTGGAGCTGGTCCGGCGCTGGGTCGAGGAGATCGTCGCCGTCGATGACGACGCGATCGCCGAGGCGATGGTCTTCCTGGTCGAGTACGGGAAGCTGGTCACCGAGGGCGCCGGTGCTGTGGGCGTCGCGGCGCTGCTGACGGGCGCGCTGCGTCCCGCCGAGTCCGGGACGACGGCGGTCGTGCTCTCGGGCGGCAACGTCGACGCCCACGTCCTCGCCGAGGTGATCAACCGCCACCAGACCGGGATCGGCCGCCGCGCCCGCCTCTTCTCGAAGATCAGCGACCGCCCCGGCGGGCTGGTCGACTTCCTCCAGATCATCGCCCGGGCCGGTGGGAACGTCCTCGACGTCACCCACGTGCGCGACGGGGTACCGCTCCACGTCAGGGAGACGGGGGTCGAGGTCCTCGTCGAAAGCCGCAGCGACCGCCACGGCGACGAGCTGCTGCGGCGGCTCGCCGAGGCCGGCTACGAGGTCGAGGAGCTGGGCCCGCGCTGAGCGGCGGCCCCGCCTATTCCTGGAGGAAGCCCGGGACTTCGATGTCGTCGTCGGAGACCCGCAGTTTGCGGATGTCCGTGTCGTCGGCCGAGATCCGCGGACGGCTCTCGTAGCGGCGGCGGACCCGCTGCGGCGAGCGGGCGAGGAGCTCGAAGCCCTCGAAGCCGGTCGCTATGACCGTGACCCGCACCTCATCGCGCATCGACTGGTCGACGACCGACCCGAAGATGATGTTCGCGTTGTCGTCCGCCTCGGCCTGGACGAGCTGGGCGGCCTCGTTGACCTCGAACAGGCCGAGGTCCTCGGGCCCGGTGATGTTGAGAAGCATCCCGGTCGCGCCTTTGATCGACTCCTCGATCAGCGGCGAGGTGATCGCGGCCTTGGCGGCGTCGGCCGCGCGGGTCTCGCCGGAAGCCGCGCCGACCCCCATCAGGGCCGAGCCGGCGTCGCGCATGATCGTCCTGACGTCGGCGAAGTCGAGGTTGATCAGGCCCGGGATCGTGATCAGGTCGGTGATGCCCTGGACGCCCTGGCGGAGAATGTCGTCGGCCTGGCGGAACGCCTCGAGGACGCTGGTCCGGCGCTCGACCGCCTGCAGCAGCTTCTCGTTCGGGACGATGATCAGGGTGTCGACGTTGTTGCGAAGTTTCTCGATGCCCTCGAGCGCCTGCTGCATCCGCCGTTTGCCCTCGAACTCGAAGGGCTTGGTGACGGCGCCGACGGTCAGGGCGCCGATCTCCTCCTTCGCGATCTCGGCGATGACCGGCGCCGAGCCGGTCCCGGTGCCGCCGCCCTCGCCGGCGGTCACGAAGACCATGTCGGCACCCTTCAGCGCCTCCTTGATCTCGTCGCGGCTCTCTGCCGCGGCCCCCGCTCCGACCTCGGGGTTTCCGCCGGCGCCGAGGCCGCGGGTCAGCTCCTGCCCGATCGAGAGCTTGATGTCGGCATCACAGGCCTGCAGGGCCTGGGCGTCGGTGTTGACGGCGATGAACTCGACACCGCGGATTCCGGCGTCGACCATCCGGCTGACGGCATTGGTTCCCCCGCCGCCGGCTCCGACGACCTTGATCACCGCAAGGTAAGTGGATTCCATCTCCCGATTTTCTCCGGATATGCCCCGGTCTTCGACAGGACCGGTAATTGAGTTGAGCCTTGGTTCCGTCCGAGGCTTCAGCGCGGCTTAAGGGTTCAGGCCTTCACCGCAACCGCGGAAATTGCGCTCAACGTAGGGCATCCTCGGCCACCTGTCAAACCGCCGGGATGCATCCTGCAAGGGAAATGTCTCAAGCACTGGTTGAGGGTTTGCCCACTCTGAGGCTGCGGTCGAGGGTTCATTCGGCGGGCGGCAGGACATGCCCGGAGCCGCCCACGGCGGGCCGTTGCGGGGCCTCCACATCGACGTAGTCGAGGGTTTCGGTCGCCGGATCGGCGAGCACCGCGGCTGCCGAT
>DASXBC010000164.1:0-2025 GCA_036406355.1 Solirubrobacterales bacterium
AGTGGGAGGTGGACGCCTCCCTGGTGGATCCCGAGGGCTTGATAGCCCGGGCCACCGGCGCAGCGAGTCGCAACGGCTCGTTGCCGGCGACAACCCCGGCCGTCGCTTCGATCGCGGCCGAGCTTCCAGCCCGAGTGATCGAGAACGAGGAGATCGCGCGTCCGCTCGGCGTCGACTCCGAGTGGATCTCCTCCCGGACCGGCATCCAGCGGCGTCGCAGGGCGCAGGGCGAGACCCTGGTCGACCTGGCCGCAGTGGCCGGGGCCAGGGCGCTCGTTCTGGCCGAGGTCGACCCCGGCGAGCTCGACCTCGTCCTGGTCGCCACCTTCACCCCCGATCAGCTTCTGCCCAACGCCGCACCTCAGGTCGCCGACCGGCTCGGCGCCAGGTCGGCCGGAGCGATGGACATCGGCGCCGCCTGCACGGGCTTCCTCTCAGCCCTTTCGCTGGCCGCTGCGCAGCTCGAATCTGGACGTGCTCGCGCGGTGCTGGTGGTCGGCGCCGAGGTGATAAGCAAGGTCACCGACTTCGGCGACCGGCGCACCGCCGGCCTGTTCGGCGACGGCGCCGGCGCCGCAGTCGTGACCGCCGGCGGTCCGGGCCAGATCGGCCCGATTGCCCTGCGCAGCGACGGTGGGCGGGGCGACCTGATCCAGGCGACGCACGACGAGCGGCTGGTTCGGATGAACGGCCGGGCCACCTTCCGCGCCGCGGTGGCGGCGATGAGCGACGTCACCCAGGAGGTCGTCTCGGAGGCCGGCCTTGCTCTCGACGAGATCGATCTCTTCGTCTACCACCAGGCCAACTCGCGGATCATCTCCGCGGTCGGCGAGCGGCTCGCGCTGCCGAGCGACCGCGTGATCGACTGCCTCGCCGAGCACGGCAACACCTCGGCCGCCAGCATCCCGATCGCGCTCGCCCAGGCCGCTGACCAGGGAAGGCTCCGCGAGGGCTCCCGGGTCCTGCTCTCCGCCTTCGGCGCGGGGCTCACCTGGGGAGCGGGAATCCTGGAATGGGAGGGAGCTGCATGAGCTCGGTCGAGACGGCCAAGCGCGCCGAGAAGGGCGCGGCACCTCGGGCCACAGGTTGTGCTCTCGTCACCGGCGCCTCTCGCGGGATCGGCGCCGCCACCGCTCGCGTGCTCGCCGCGGACGGCTGGACCGTCGGCGTCAACTACAGCCGGGACCGGGACGGCGCAGAGGCCGTCGCCGCCTCCATCGAGGAGGACGGCGGTACCGCGCGTGTGCTCGCGGCCGACGTCTCCGACGCCGACGCCGCCGACGAGATGCTCTCCCGTCTCAGCGACGAGCACGGTCCGATCCTGGTGCTGGTCAACAACGCCGGGATGACCGCCGACAACCTCTCGATGCGGCTCAGCGACGAGGACTGGAGCCGGGTCCTCGACGTCAACCTCACGGCCGCGTTCCGTCTCACCCGCGCGGCGATCGGGCCGATGATGCGCCAGCGCTTCGGCCGGGTGATCAATGTCTCCTCGGTCGTCGGGCTGCGCGCGAACCCGGGTCAGGCCAACTACGCCGCCTCCAAGGCCGGTCTGATCGCGTTCACTCGCACCGTGGCCGCGGAGGTCGCCCGTAGAGGCGTCACCGTGAACGCCGTCGCCCCGGGCTTGATCGAGACCGAGCTGACCCGCGACTTCACGGGCAAAGGCACCGAGCAGAACGGCTCCAGCGCCCTGCTCGACGCGATCCCCGCGCGCCGGACCGGGACGCCGGAGGAGGTCGCCGCCTGCATCAGCTTCCTCGCCTCCGACCAGGCGGGCTACGTGACCGGGACGGTCCTGCCCATCGACGGTGGCATGTCCGCCTGACCACTTCCAACCCAACCCCCAGAGAAAGGAGACCGATGACAACCGCAACCAAGGATCAGGTGCAGGAGAGGGTGATCTCGGCTCTCGTCGAGTTCGGCGAGGAGCCCGAGAACGTGAAGCCCGACTCCCGCTTCGAGGACCTCGACATCGACTCGCTCGACCTCGTCGAGCTGGCTCAGGTGATCGAGGACGAATAC
>DASXBC010000165.1:0-3144 GCA_036406355.1 Solirubrobacterales bacterium
GGCGAGCTACTCGGCCCGCCGCACGCTCCTCGAGGGCTCCGAGGAGAATGAATGAGCGGAATCCGAGTCACCCTCGGCACGGATTCGCTCCTCAAGTACACGCTCGGCCTGGCTCGCGGGCTTCTCGAGGTCGGCGTCGACCTGCAGCTGCTGACCCGCGACCACGATCTCGAGTTCGGCGGTGAGCCGGGGGCGATGCTGCGGAGCGTCGAGGCGGCGCTCGACGGGCGCGGCGAGCACCTCTCCCTCCCCGGCAGGGTGCGCGAGCCGCGCCACATCCGCCAGGCGCTGGCGATGCGGCGGCGGACCGGCAGCTTCGGCGCCGACGTCGTCCACCTCCAGGACGTCATCGTCAACGACCCCGGGCTGGTGTTCGCGGCGGTTCACAGCTGGAAGCGGCTGGCGCTCACCGTCCACGACCCGGTCGAACGCGACGATGACCCGACCAAGCCCGTGCACCGGAGGAGCCGGGCGTTTCTGCTGCGGCGGGCGCGGCTGGTCTTCGTCCATGCCGAGGTCCTGCGCGACCAGCTGATCGAGGCGACCGGGCTGAGCGCACCGGTGGTGGTCGTCCCGCACGGGATCGACCTCCCGGAGGTGGCGCCGATCCCGGAGAGGCCGAGGATCCTGATGTTCGGCCGCATGCACGGATACAAGGGCGTCGACGTCCTCCTCGACGCGATGGACCTGATCTGGCGCGAGAACCCGGCGATCGAGCTCACGATCGCCGGTCAGGGGCCGCTGCCGAGCCATCCCCTGCTCGCCGACGAGCGGGTCACGGTCCGCAACCGCCACGTCCCCGAGGAGGAGGTCGGCACTCTGTTCGCCGAGGCGACCTGCGTCGTCCTCCCATATCGCGAGGCGAGTCAGAGCGGCGTCGGCTCGCTCGCAAAGCACTACGGGAGGCCGATCGTCGCCACCGACGTCGGCGGCCTACCCGATCTGGTCGGCGAAGCGGGCCGGATTGTCGCCGCCGGCCGCGCCGACGAGCTCGCCACGGCGCTGCTCGAGGTTGCGGGAGGGCGGGAGCTGGCCGAGCGCCTGGGGCGGCTCGGGGCCGCCTCGATCGAGGGCACGGCGTCCTGGGCCGACGTAGCCGGGATGACGATCGACGCCTACCGGACGCATCTCCTCCAGCGGCGGTCCTAGGCCAGGGCGCGATCGATCAGCTCGAGATAGCTGTCGACCATCGCGTCGGAGTCGAACCTGCGCGAGGCCCCGAGCGCGCCGGCCGCGAGCCGGGCGTGGAGGTCGGCGTCGGCGAGGACCCGACGGCAGGCGTCGGTGAAGGCGTCGACGTCGCCGGGGGGGACGCAGATCCCGGCGCCGGGCTCCTCGACGAGGCCGGCGATGTCGCCGACGTCGGAGGCGACGATCGGGACGCCGATCGCCATCGCCTCGAGGATCGAGAGCGGCATCGTGTCGGAGGTCGAGGGCAGGACGGCGACGTCGGAGAGCGCCAGCAGGGCGGGGACGTCGGACCGCATTCCGAGGAAGTGGGCCCAGTCCGCCCCCTCATCGGTCGCCCGCCGCTCCATCGGCTCCTTGATCGCGCGGCCGATGCCGACGAAGAGGGCATGGACGTCACCGAGCTCCCCGCGCAACCGGCGGACAGCCTCGTAGGTCGCCGCCTGGTTCTTCTCGGGCCGAAACTGGGCGATGTGGATGACGACCCTGGCGTCGTCGGAGATCCCGAGCGCCTCGCGGTCGGGCGGGGGGACGGCCTCGGCTCGAAGCGCCGCGGTGGGGACCCCGTTCGGGATGTACTCGATCTTCCTCGCGGCGACGCCCTCGGAGCGCAGCAGTGGGATCTGCGACTCGGCGCAGGCGACGGTCGCGTAGGTGAAGGGGTCGAGAAGGCGGTTGTGGACCGCGATCGCGCGATCGCGCCGCCTGCCGCTGCGCGAGACCTGGACGTTGCGGTCGGTGGCGTGGTCGGCGACGATCACCGGCCGGCGGGCGAGGATCGCCGCGATCCGCGCCCAGAGCGTCGCGTCCCACATCGTGCAGTGGACGAGGTCGGCTTCGCGGGCGAGACGCGCCATCCTCAGCACCGCGCCGGGGCGGTCGCGGCGGCGGACAGCGCCGAGCCCGATCACCTCGACACCGTCCTCGGTCAGCGGCGCGGTGTCGATGTCGGGCTCGCCGATGCAGACGATCCGCACCGTCAGGCCGCGTCTGGAGAGGCCCCGGGCGAGGTCGATCAGCTGCCGCTCCGCGCCCCCGGGCCGGAGGTTGTGGACGGCCATCAGGATTCGTGGCTTTGGCGTCGGCTGGTTCACCATGGGCGGTGTCCGACGCCTATGACTACGCTTGACGCCGAATCCAAGATGGTGCCCGAGAATAGTCATTCAGACGCCGGATTCGTCGAGGTCTTGAGCTCAGGGGAGGCGCGGCAGGAGATCAGGGAGGCCTGGCGGGACCTGGCGATATCGAGAGAGAACCCGTTCCTGACACCGGAGTGGGCCGAGGCCTGGGAGGAGGGCGCCGGCGAGGAGCTCCATGCGCTCGTCTGGCGCCGTCGGGCCGGGGCGGAGGTGGGCGCGGTCCTGCCGCTGGTCGCCGGCCGCCGCGGGCCGCTGCGGACGCTGCGCTTCCCGGGCGCCGGCAACGGCGACTGGTTCGGCGCCGCCTGCGCTCCGGAGGACGAGCCGGGGGCGATCCGCGAGCTGCTCGCCGCGCTGCGCGAGGCCGAGCTGTCCTGGGACGTGCTGCGGCTCGACCGGGTCGAGGCGGCGGATGTCTGGCGCGAGGGGATCGCCGCCGTCTGGGGTGCGCGCTCGCCGCGGATCCCTCGCGCCGACGACGTGCTCCCGTTCATCGACCTCGGCGAGGATGGCTACGAGGGATGGCTGGCGTCGCGCAGCCGCAACTTCCGCAGCCAGCTCGGGCGGCGCCGCCGGCGGGCCGAGCGCGAGCACGAGGTCCGCTTCCACGACACGCCCGATGCCGGCGGGCTCGGCGAGGCGATCGACTCCCTGTTCGAGCTCCACGACCGGAGGCGCCTCGACGCCGGCGGCGAGGGCCGCCTCGACGCCGGCGCCCGCGAGGCCTACCGGCTCTTCGCGCTGGCGTCGCTGGAGAGGGGGTGGCTGCGGATGCACAGCGTCGAGGTCGACGGCGAGACCGCGGCGGCCTGGTACG
>DASXBC010000166.1:0-2419 GCA_036406355.1 Solirubrobacterales bacterium
GGAAAGTCGCTGGTTGCGGGTTTCTGGGCGTCGAAAGGTGCCGAATCAGGCGCGCATGGCGGGAAAAAGCACCACTTCGCGGAGGCTTTTGGCCCCGGTAAGAATCATTGCAAGCCGGTCAACCCCAAGCCCGACGCCGCCGGTCGGTGGCATCCCCTGCTCGAGCGCCTCGACGAAGGCCTCGTCGAAAGGCTGCGCCTCCTCGTCGCCGCGGGCGAGCTCGGCGGCCTGCTGCTCGAACCGGCGGCGCTGCTCGTCGGGGTCGTTGAGCTCGGTGAACGAGTTCGCGATCTCGATCCCGCCGACGAAGGCCTCCCAGCGCTCGACCAGGCCCTCCTCGCTGCGGTGGGCCTTGGCGAACGGCGAGAGCTCGACCGGGTAGTCGAGGACGAAGGTCGGCTGGACCAGCTCCGGCTCGACCGACTTCGAGAGCAGGCCGTCGACGAGCTTGCCCCAGCCCTCGGCCGGGTCGGGCTCGGTCCCCATCGCCGCCGCCAGCTCCTCACGGCCGGGGTGCTCGGCGATGTCGATCCCGGTCCGCTCGGAGATCGCCTCGCGCAGCGTCATCCGCCGCCAGGGCGGGCTGAGGTCGATCGTCACCCCGTCGCGCTCGATCTCGAGGGTGCCGAGAACCCGCTCGGCGACCTCGGCGACCATCAGCTCGAGGTCGTGGGCGGTCTTCTCGTAATCAGCGTAGGCCTCGTACCACTCGAGCATCGTGAACTCGGGGTTGTGCTTGTGGGAGACGCCCTCGTTGCGGAAGTCCTTGCCGAGCTCGTAGACGCGGTCGATCCCCCCCACCACCAGCCGCTTCAGGTAGAGCTCGGTCGCGATTCGCAGATAGAGGTCGCGGTCGAGGGCGTTGTGGTGGGTGACGAAGGGCCGCGCCAAGGCGCCGCCGTAGAGCGGCTGCAGGACCGGCGTCTCGGCCTCGACGAACCGGTGGTCGTCGAGCCAGCGGCGGATCTCGCCGATCATCTGCGCCCGCAGGGCGAAGATCCTGCGGCTGTCCTCGTTGGCGAGCAGGTCGAGCTCGCGCCGCCGGTAGCGGATCTCGACGTCCTCGAGGCCGTGGAACTTGTCGGGGGGCGGACGCAGGCTCTTCGCCAGCAGCCGCCAGCGGTCGATCGTCAGCGTCAGCTCGCCGCCGCTGCGGGTCGCCATCGCCGTCCCCTCGACGCCGATCAGGTCGCCAAGGTCGAGGTCGATCAGCAGCCGGTAGGGCTCCTCGCCGAGCACGTCCTCGCGGGCGTGGAGCTGGATCTGGCCGCTGCCGTCGCGGAGGTCGAGGAAGCAGGCCTTGCCGTGGCCGCGGCGGGCGACGATCCGGCCCGCGACCCGGTGCCGCGACTGCGTCTCGAGCCCCGGCGCCAGGCCCCGGTGAGCGGCTCGAACCTCGCCGATCTCCTCGCGCTGGGCGAAGTTGTGCGGGAACGGCTCGACGCCGGCATCCCTCAGGCGGTCGAGCTTCTCGCGGCGATCCTTTAGAACATCCGATAGGTCTGGATCGCGCTTCGCCATAAATTTCGCGCTTCGCTCGCTGCGCGAAGGATCAGACTGTCACGCTTGCTCGCTCCGCGCTCAAGCAGTCTCGATTTTCGTGATTTTCAGTTTTTTCTTCGGGCCGCGCGGGACCTCGACGGTGACCACGTCGTTCCGCTTGCGGCCGATCAGCGCTTTGCCGATCGGCGACTCGTTCGAGAGCTTCTGCTCGAGCGGGTCGGCCTCGGTCGAGCCGACGATCTGGAATTTCTGCGAGTCGCCGCTCTTCTGGTCTTTGACGTGGACGATCGAGCCGACCGTGACCTCGTCGGTGCCGACGTCGTTTTTGTCGATCACGGTCGCCCGCCGCAGGCGCTCTTCGAGCTGGGCGATCCGCGCCTCGAGCAGCGCCTGCTCGTTCTTGGCGTCGTCGTACTCGGCGTTCTCGGAGATGTCGCCGAACTCGCGCGCCTCCTTGATCCGTGCCGCGACCTCACGACGTTTCTCGGTCGAGAGGTTCTCGATTTCTTCTTTGAGCTTCTCGAGCCCTTCCGGGGTGATTACGGCCTGCCGAGTCACACTTCTGCCCTCGCTTTGCTGATCACTGGTGGTATTGCGGGTCGTAGACCCAAAAACGCCCGGGTGCGGCCAAACGCTGCCGCCGCACCTGGGCCAAGAGCCGCGGGATTATAGCGAGGGGCCTTCGCCGCCCGAACGGCCTTCCCTGCGGGTTGTTTATTTCTTCTTTTTGACCTTGAAGCTGAAGGTCGCGGGCGTCGCGTCGGTGCCGCCGGGACCGACCGCCTCGACCGAAAACGTGTGCTTGCCCTTCTTCACCTTGTAGGTCTTCGGCGAGGCGCAGGGGGCGAACGACCCCTTGTCGAGCTTGCACTGGAATGTCGCGCCGGCGACGTCGGAGCTGAAGCTGAATTTGACC
>DASXBC010000167.1:0-1968 GCA_036406355.1 Solirubrobacterales bacterium
GCGACATCCCCTCGTTGCGGAAGAACTTGCCTAGCTCATAGACATCCTCGAAGCCGCCGACGATCGCCCGCTTCAGGTAGAGCTCGGTCGCGATCCGCAGGAAGAGGTGGCGGTCGAGAGCGTGGTGGTGGGTCTTGAAAGGCCGCGCCGCGGCGCCACCGGTCATCGCCTGCAGGATCGGGGTCTCGAGCTCGACGAAGCCGCGCTCGTTCATGTGCCCGCGGATCGCGGCCAGGACCTTGGCGCGCATCAGGAACACCTCCCGCGAGCGCTCGTTCGCCATCAGGTCGAGCTCGCGCTGGCGGTAGCGAACGTCGGGGTCGGAGATCCCGTGGAAGAGGTCCGGCGGGTCGCGCAGCGCCTTCGCGAGCAGCACGCACTCGCGGACCTCGATCGCGAGCTGGCTCCGTTTCGTGACGTAGAGGTCGCCCTCGACCCCGACGATGTCGCCGATGTCGAGGTCCTCGATGCGGTCGTAGGCCTCCTCGCCGAGGACGTCGACCCGCGCGTAGGCCTGAATCGTCCCCGAGAGGTCGCGGACGTCGAGGAAGGTCGTCTTGCCGTGGCCCCGCTGCCCGGTCACCCGACCGGCGATCCGGTAGGAGAACTCGCCGTGCTCCCCTTCCCCGAGCGCCTCGGGGTCATGGGAATCGAGGATCGAGGAGATCGGGACGCGATCTCCGAATGAGCGCGGGAAGGGGTCGATTCCTTCGCCGCGCAGGCGCTCGGCCTTCGCCGCTCGCTCGGCCTCCGTCGAGCCGGGGCGGCGCTCCTCCTCCTCCGGGGTCAAGGAACTACGCCGACCGTCACCCGCTCGCCGCCCATGTAGTCGGTCATGGTGCTCGCTTCGCGCAGCATCTCGCGGAGCGCCGGGCCGTGATGCGTGTCGTGCTCGAAGGCGACCTGCCAGCCGGATGGGATCTCGGCGAGGACGCCGCGGATCACCCCGAGCCCGTCCTCGCCGCAGTCGCCGGTCACCGCGATCCGCGGCTCGCGCCGGATCTCCGGCGAGCGATCGTAGATCGTCGAGTCGGTGACGGAGGGAAGGTTGGCGAGGACCATGTCGACGTCCTCGGAGAGCAGCGCGTCGGGGAGGCCCTCCTCGACCGTCACCTCGAGGTCGGTGCCGAGGCGGCGGGCGTTCTCGCGGGCGACCTCGGCCGCCTCGGGGGAGAGATCGGAGGCGCTCACCTTCAGGTCCGGGCGCTCGCTGAGCAGCGCCAGCGCGACCGCCCCGGAGCCGGTGCCGATCTCGTGGACGCGGGCGCCCTGCGGCAGCTCGCCGGCGGCCTCGACGAGCAGCCCGGTCTCGCGGCGCGGGATCAGCACCCGCTCATCGACCGCGACCTCGATCCCGCGGAAGCCCTCGCGGCCGAGGATGTAGGCGAGCGGCTCGTGCTCGGCCCGGCGGGCGACGGTCTTCTCGATCGCCTGCGCGACCTCGGGCGGAACCTCGCCCGACCCGTCGCGTGAGAGCTCTGCCGGGTCGATGCCCAGCGCATCGGCGACCAGCGCCTCGGCATCGGAGCGCGGCTCATCGCAGCCGGCCGCGGCGATTTTCTCGGAGGCGGCCTCCACTACGGCCTCGACTGTCGCCACGGGCGACTCCTCCTTGCCTGTCTCCACTGGTCCCAACTCTGCTCTTCCTTTCGGTTTTTCCTCGAATTGACCCGTGCGAGGTTAGACGACATCGGATCGCACCTGTTTTCAACCGGCGAACACGGGATCCGTTTCGGTCGCGGCATTCGGCCGGGCTAGCGTCCCGTGCCGTCGCCGCACCAGAAGGACCCAGACGACGCCGATCACGACCATCGCCACGCTCTCGAGCTGGGGCCCGGTCAGGCCCAGCGCGACGACGTCGTTGCGGCGCAGGAACTCGACCAGGAACCGCTCCGCCCCGGCGTAGACGAGGTAGATCGCGAACAGGACGCCGGTCCTGAACCGGTCGCGCAGCTGCCACAGGATCCA
>DASXBC010000168.1:0-1871 GCA_036406355.1 Solirubrobacterales bacterium
GTCTCTACGAAAGGAGAGACCAATTCCCGAGGTAACAGAGGAGGTAATCGAAGAGGAGGCGGCGGTCGCCGACCTCGAGTTGGAGGCGCCAGTCTGCAACTTCGAGGAAGGTGACAACGTCGTCTACCCGCACCATGGGGCGGGAGTGGTCCTGAAGAGGGAGAGCAAGGACCTGATGGGCGAGAAGAGGGACTACCTGACCATCAACATCCTCCACAACAACATGACCGTGATGGTCCCCTGCGAGAACGCCCACCGCGCCGGCCTGCGGCGCGTCATCGATGAGGAGCAGGTGAAGAGGGTGATCGGAGTTCTCACGGACGAGGTCTCCGAGATGCCGAAGAACTGGAATCGCCGGTTCAAGCACAACCGCGAGAAGATCAAGACGGGCGACGTGTACGAGCTCGCCGAGGTCGTTCGCAACCTGGCGATCAGGGAGTGGGAGAAGGGGCTCTCGACGGGCGAGAAGCAGATGTACACGCGCGCCAAGAAGATCCTCGCTTCCGAGTTCATGTACGCCCTCGACAAGGACGAGGAGGGCGCCGAGTCCTATCTGGACGAGCTGCTGGAGGAGCGCTTCGGCGCCGCAAAGGCGACCGCCTAGCACCTCCGCATCGGCCGTGATCGCGGCCGCCGGCTCCGGGGAGAGACTCGGAGCCGGCGGCCCGAAGGCCTTCGTCGAGCTCGGGGGGCGGCCGCTGCTCGACTGGTCACTCGACGCCTTCCGGGCCGCGGGAATGATCCGCGAGATCGTGGTGGCCGCACCGCCTGGAGAGGAGGGCTCCGTCGCCGAGCGCGGCGTCCTCGCCGTGGCCGGCGGCGAGCACCGCTCAGAATCGGTCGCCAACGCTCTCGAGCTCTGCGGCGAGGAGATCGTCGTGGTCCACGATGCAGCGCGCCCGCTGGTGACCCCCGCCCTGATCAACGCCGTGGTCGACCGGCTCGCCTCGGACGACGACGCCGCCGCCGCGATCGCCGCGGCGCCGGTGACCGACACGATCAAGGAGGCGAGTGAGGGGGGCGAGGTTGAGCGAACCCTGGACCGTGCCGGCCTCTGGGCCGTGCAGACGCCGCAGGCCTTTCGCGCCGCGGCCCTCCGGGAGGCGCTCTCCGATCCCGACTCGCTTCCGGACGCGACCGACGACGCCATGCTGGTCGAGCGCCGCGGCGGCCGCGTCCTGATCCACCCGGCGCCGGCCGAGAACCTCAAGGTGACCACGCCGCTCGACCTGCGAGTCGCCGAGTTGCTGCTGCGCGAGCGCGCATAGGCTCGCCGCATGGAAGCGGACGCCAAGCGAGCGCTCGGCGCCACGGCGCTGACGGTCGCGGCCCTCGGCGTCGTCTTCGGCGACATCGGGACGAGCCCGATCTACACGGTCCAGACCGCGTTCAACCCGAGCGACCCCCACCCGGTCGCGGTCTCGCTCGACAACGTCTACGGAGTCGTCTCGCTGATCTTCTGGGCCGTGACGATCATCGTCACGGTCAAGTACGTCGGCCTGGTGATGAACGCAGACAACGACGGCGAGGGCGGGATCATGGCGCTGATCTCGCAGGTTCGCCAGATCGGCGACGGGTTGAAGGGCCGCACCAAGTTCGTGCTCGCCGGCCTCGGGGTATTCGGCGCCGCGCTCTTCTTCAGCGACAGCATGATCACCCCTGCGATCTCGGTGCTGTCGGCAGTGGAGGGGACCGAGACGATCGAGTCCTCGATGGACACCTGGGTGGTGCCGATCACCATCGCGATCATCGTGTTGCTGTTCGCGGCACAGAGGCTGGGGAGCGGATCGGTCGGTCGCTACTTCGGGCCGGTGATGCTCGTCTGGTTCGCGACCATCGCCGTCCTCGGTATTCGCGGGATCACGATGCAC
>DASXBC010000169.1:0-5685 GCA_036406355.1 Solirubrobacterales bacterium
GCGGGCGGCGCCGAGTCGGTCGCCGGCGTCCTCCTCCAGGAACGCGACCCCGCGCTGATCGACTCCGCCGGCGTCGTCGCCGACACGACCCTGATGGGGTTCGACTACCTCCACGGCGAGCCCGCGACGAGCGCCGCCGGCGCCGCGGACCCGCTCGGGCCGACCGGCGGCGCCGCGCTCTACTCGCGAGCCGCGTTCGAGGCGGTAGGAGGGTTCGACGAGCGGATCTTCCTCTACTACGAGGACCTCGACCTGGCGCTGCGGCTCGCGGCGGCGGGCGGGCGTTGCCGGCTCGCGCCCGAGGCCCGCGCGATCCACGCCTACTCGGCCAGCCTCGGCGCCGGCAGCGGCGCCAAGTACGCCCGCACCGGCTGGAGCCGCGGCTACATGCTGCGCCGCTACGGGATCATGTCGAGTCCGCGGCGGGCGCTGCGGGCGCTCGCCTGCGAGGCGGCCCTCTGCGCCGGGCAGCTGCTGATCGACCACACCGGCCGGGGCCTGGCCGGCCGGATCGAGGGATGGCGCGCCGGCGCAGGGCTCGAGCGCCGAGACGCCGGCGGCGTCCCGCTGCTCGACATCTCCGCCGGCGAGGCGCTCGCGCTCAGGCGCCGCCGTCGCGAGTAGCGCGGCCGCGCAGGTAGGAGGCCTTCGCCCGACGCAGGATGCCGAGGGGGCCGGCGCGCAGCCGTTCGAGCTCGCGGACCTGGGCCTCGACCTGCCGGTGCAGCTCGACGTTGAGCTCACGCAGGTGGACGATCTCGGCGCTGGCGTCCTCGAGCCGGCTCACCGCGCGATCGCGCTCCTCGCCGATCGTCGCGACACGGCGAGTCGCCCCCAGCAGCGACGAGCGGGCGCCGGTTGCGTGGCCGAGCGTCAGGCTGCGAATCTCGGCCGCGAGCTCGTCGTTGACCCGTTCGAGCTCCTCGACCCGGAGCCGGTCGTCCTCGACGGCGCCGCTCATCGCTCCCCCGCCGTCCAGCGATAGCGCCTCCTGATGCGCCTGTCCTTCATCTCGGACTTGCTCCGAGCCTGGACCCGGGCCGCCCACGACCGCATCAAGGAGTCGGGCCGGACCCGGTACCTGGCCAGCTTCTCGGGGATCACGAGGCCGAACCTACCCTGCTCGTGCAGGCGGCGGTAGAAGTCCCAGTCGGAGACGCCCGCGGCCTCGGTGTCATGGAAGTAGCCGAGGTCGACCAGCATCCGGCGGGGCAGGATGGCAAACGTGTCCCCGTCCCAGTTTTCGCTCCCCTCCTCGTGCAGGACCCGGTTGCCGAGATAGATCCCGCCCCGCGGGCTCGGGTGCGGCGACCCGTCCGGCTGTATGTAACTGAGCCAGCTGCTGACATAGGCGAGATCCGGCTCGGCGCGAAAGGCCTCGAGCGCGCGCGCGACGAACTCGGGCTCGACCAGGTTGTCGGCGTCGAGCATCAGCACGTAATCGCCCCGCGCGAGGACCACCCCGATGTTGCGCGCCGCCGCCTCGCCGTTGTTCACCTGGGTCACGACCCTGATCCGCGGCCTTCGGGAGAGCTCGAGCAGGACCGCGTCTGCCTGCTCGAAGGAGCCGTCGTTGACGATCACGACCTCGAGGTTGCCGTGGGTCTGGGCGAAGACCGAGTCGACCGCCTCCTCGACGTGCGCCGATGCCCGGTAGTAGGGGATGACCGCGCTGACCAGGGGGGGGTCCGCCTGCTCGGCCTTGCGGGTGGCCGGCGCCGCAGGACCTCCGATCTCGTCGAAGAGGCGTTCGTAGCCCTCGAGGACCGGCGCCGGGTCGGCGAGCTGCCGCGCCCGCTCGGCCGGGGCGCCGCACTCGCGGGCCCGCTCGACCTCCTCGAGGCGATCGATCAGCGCCACCAGGCTCCCGCCGATCGCGCGTTGGCCGCTATCGGACGTCAGCCATCCGCTGACGCCGTCCTCGACGATCTCGACCAGACCCCCGACCGGTGTCGCAAGCGCCGGCAGGCCGCAGGCCATCGCCGCGATCACCTCGGTCGGCCAGACGTCGAACCTCGACGGCGCGACGACCAGGTCGTGGGCGGCGGCGAGCTTCGACAGCTCGCCGCGCCCGGGGCTGTCGCCGAGGAGGACCCGGGGGTCGCCGGAGAACATCGCCTCGATCGATTCCCGCATCGAGAGCCTGAACGTCGCCGTCGGCGTGTCCGGTCCCACCATCGTCAGCCGCCACTCGTCTCGCGGCAGTCGCAGGCAGGCCTCGGCGAGGTCGGCTGCCCCGGCTCCGCGGCCGATCGGGCCGCAATAGAGGATCCTCAGCGGCTCACCGGGCTGCCGCCGGCCCTCCGACGAGGGCCGCTCCGGGAGCTCGAGCGGAATTCCGATCCGGGCGTCGTCCGGCAGCAGCCCGTCGTAGTAGCGACGGTACAGATCGAGCCCTGCCCCGCCGGGCCAGAGGACGCGGTCGGCGATCCTCAGCTGCTCGCGCTCGAGGTCGCAGACCCGCCAGGCGCCGTTCTCGCCGAGGGTCGCGTCCTGGAGCCGGGTCAGCTCCTCGCTTCCGACCAGCCGGAGCGCGATCCGCGTCCCCCGCAGCGAGGGGTGGCAGCTTCTCCGCGCCTGCAGCGGGGCGAGGGCCGGCGCGCCGCGGTCCGGAGCCTCGAGGTAGTCCGGCGGCCGGTCCCCGAAGGCGGCGGCGATCGCCTCGAGGGCGGCGGCTGAGCGGCGGTAGGCCTCGTTCGGGAAGAGCGTGTCGGCAAGCTCCTCGCCCGGTGTGGCGACGATCTCGCGCACTCGTGCTCCGGCGCGGCCCTCGTCCGCGGGCCGGTCGAGATGGATCAGGGTCACCTCGTGACGGGTCGCGAGCGCGGCCGCGAGCGCGGCCGAGGGGCCCCCGTCCCGGACCTCCCCCTCACCGCCCGAGATCAGGCATACACGCAGACCGGCTCCCTCCCCCGACGCTCTCGATCGGCACCGCCGCCATGCCTCCCATTCAACACAAGTCGGTAGCGCCGACGCCGCCTCTCCCCCGCACGCCGCCGATATCGTCCCCGCGATGCGGACCGGCCCGGGGAGAGTGAGGCGGCTCTCGACCCTGCTCGGAGCCAACCTGTTCCCGGACGCGACGAAGGAGGACGGGAGGCTCGGGAGGGGAGAGATGGCGGTGGTCCTCGGCTCGCTCGTCGCGATCGGGGTCTTCCTCCACCTGCTCCGCCTCGGCCTCTCGACCTCGCTCAACTCCTTCTGGGCGGAGGACGGCACGGTCTTCTTCAACACCGCGCAGTTCGGCGAATCGATCTTCGCGCCCTACACGAACTACCTGGTCCTGCTCCCGCGCCTGATCGGCGAGGCGTCGACCTGGGTGCCGATCAAGGACGCCCCGGCGGTGACCTCGATCCTCGCCGCCCTGGCGGCGACGGTCAGCGGGATCGCGGTCTGGGTCGCGAGCCGGGGCCACATCCGCAGCCCCTACCTGCGCGCGGCCCTCGCCGCGGCGACGGTCCTGGCGCCGGTGTCGGGGCTCGAGAGCACCGACTCCGGCTCCTATGCCTCCTGGTACATGCTGTTCGCGACCTTCTGGCTCCTGCTCTGGCGACCGCAGCGGGACTGGAGCGCCCTGCTCGGGTCGCTCTTCATCCTCCTCACGACGCTCAGCAACGCAACCGTCTGGTTCCTGATCCCGATCGCGGCGCTGCGCCTGATCGCGATCCGCGACCGCCGCGACGCGATGCTCGTCGCCTCGTTCGCGATCGGGGCCGGGATCCAGGTCCCGGTCGCCCTCACCCACGGGCAGATGGCGGAACCGACCTGGAGCGCCGATATCTGGAGCGCCTACGCGCAGCGGGTGATCGACGGCGCCGCGCTCGGACTGCGACTCGGCGGGATCACGTGGCGCGAACTCGGCTGGCCGTTCCTCGCCGCCCTCCTCGCCCTGGTCGTGGCCGGGCTCGTTCTCGGAATCAGGCGCGCGGCAACGCCGGCCCGCGCGCTCGCGGTCGCCGCGATCGCGACCTCGGTCGTGATGTTCTTCGCCGTCTGCTACCAGCGCGACGTCGGGTCGACGATCGTCTGGCAGTCGGGCGAGTACACGGGAGCGGTGAGCCGCTACGTGATCGTGCCGGCGCTGCTGCTGCTGAGCGCGGCCCTGGCGCTGCTCGACAGCCGGATGCGCGACCGCGCCGCGCTCCGCCGCGGCCCGCCGTGGCCGATCGCGGCGACCGTGGTCCTGATCGGCGCGGTGATCGCGATCTCCTTCTACCAGGGCGAACCCGAAGTCAGGGGAACCCCCGCCTGGGATGTCGCGCTCGAAGAATCCGCAGCCGAATGCCCATCCGACGGCGAAGCGAACGTGGCGGTGAAAACCTCACCGCCGGGCTTCGGCGTCCTCGTGCCATGCGACAAGATCCCGGAGAGCCTTGGGGGGCCCTGAGGGCCATGCACGCCGACGACGAGCCGACAACGACCACACACACGGCCACCCGGCCGGCCCGTCCTGAGCGGATCGGTCCCGGCGCGCCGCTCGCGATCGAGGCCCGCGGGCTGAAGAAGACGTTCCGGATCCCGACCCACAGGGTCGACTCGTTGAAAGAGCGCGTGGTGCGGCCCTTCGCCGCACGGGACTACCGGATCCTCCGCGCCCTCGACGACGTCTCCTTCGACGTCCGCCAGGGCGAGTTCTTCGGCATCGTCGGCCGCAACGGCTCCGGCAAGAGCACGCTGCTGAAGTGCCTCGCGAGCATCTACCGGGCCGACGCCGGGACGATCCGGATGGCGGGCAGGCTCGCCCCCTTCATCGAGCTCGGGGTCGGGTTCAACACCGAGCTGACGGCCCGCGAAAACGTCGTCCTCAACGGGGTGATGATGGGCCTGACCAAACGCGAGACGAAGCGCCGGCTCGACTCGATCCTCGAGTTCGCCGAGCTCGAGGAGTTCATCGACCTGAGGCTGAAGAACTACTCGTCGGGGATGCTCGTCCGCCTCGCCTTCTCGCTGATGCTCCAGGTCGACGCCGATGTCCTCCTCATCGACGAGGTGCTCGCAGTCGGCGACGCGGCGTTCCAGCAGAAGTGCGCCGACGCGTTCCACGACATGAAAGCGAAGGGGAAGACGATCGTCCTCGTCACCCACTCGATGGACACCGTCGCGACCTACTGCGACCGGGCGATGCTCGTCGATGACGGTAGCGTGAAGGAGATCGGCGACCCGACCGAGGTCGGCGAACAGTATCTGCGCCTCAACTTCGAGCGCAGCCCGAGCGCCGCGTCGGCGGAGACGACCGTGGAGACCGAGGAGGTCAGGCTGCGCGAGATCTGGACCGAGAGCCCGTCCGGCGGCCGCGGAGCACCGGTCGAGCAGGGGGAAGGGCTCGTCGTCGGGGTCGAGCTCGACATCCTCAGCGATATCGCGCAGGGGAGCATCGGCTTCCTGCTGACGAACGTCGACGGCGTCGGGATCACACAGTTCGGGAAGCTCCTCGACGACTCGCCGGGGCCGCAGATCGTCCCCGCCGGGAGCAGGGTCACGGTCCGGGCGAGGATGGACAGCCCGCTGGTTGCGGGGCGTTACTTCCTCCACCTCGGGGTCAGTCGCGGCGGCCAGGGCGCCGGCACCGCCCTCTACGTCCACAACGCCGCCGACTTCGTCGTCTTCGGCGGAAGGCCGCAGTCCGGCGGCATGGTCGCGATCGAGAACGAGATCGACGTGACGATCGAGCCGGGAGGGACCGCA
>DASXBC010000170.1:0-4241 GCA_036406355.1 Solirubrobacterales bacterium
GGGCTCCACCGGTCCACGGCGCCCCCGACCGATTTCACGACCCCGGCCGCCTCGACGCCGAGCGCCATCGGCGGGGTGCGACCGATGTCCCAGTCGCCCGTGCGAACGAACTCCTCCCAGTTGGCGACGCCCGCCGCTCGCACCTCGATCAGAACCTCGTCGTCCGCGAGCGGCCGGGGGTCGGGGACGTCGATCGTCTCGACGGGTCCGCCGAAGGTGTTGATGCCGGCTACCTGCATACTCATCTCGACGACAGTATCCCGCGACGAGGAGCAGCCAGCGATGAAGCCCGTGACGGTCGCGATCGAGGTCCCGCAGTCACCCGAGCAGGTCTACGACTTCCTGGACGTTCTCGGCAACCACGAGCAGTTCACCGACCACATCCTGGTCGACTGGGAGCTCTCGGGCCCGTCGAGCGGCGTCGGCGCCAAGGCCCGGATGAAGGTCAAGGCGATGGGGAGGAAGGACCCGCTGGAGATGGAGGTGGTCGCCGCCGAGCGCCCCCGGATGAACGCCGAGGAGTCCGTCAGCGCCAAGGGCCACCGGCATACGCGCGGCACCTATCGCCTCGAGGCTGATCCCAGCGGCGGGACGGTCATCGAGTTCGAGTTCGAGTGGCTGCAGGCGACCCTCCTCGATCGCCTGACCGCGCCCGTCGCGCGGTCGGTCCTTCGCAACGCCAACACACGGGCGCTTCAGCGCCTCAGGGTGAGGCTCGAGGAGCTTGATACCGCGGGCGCCGGCTAGGGGACCTTGCCGGTCAGGTAGCGCTGCAGCACGGGCGCGAGCCAGTCGATCACTTCCTCCGACTCGGCTTCCGCGAGTCCCTCGAACTTGAGCACGTAGCGACCCATCCCAACGCCGACGATCTGGGAGACCGCAAGGCCCTCCCGGAGCTTCGGCTGATCTGACCCGAGCCGCTCCATCAGGGGCGCGTAGAGGCGCTCGGTCATGAACTTCCGCAGCATCTCGGCGGCCTCCGGCTCGTTCATGCCGGCCCGCAGCAGGGTGAAGACCGGATGCCGCGTGCCCGTGTCGTCCCAGGTCCGGATGGCCAACTCGGCGAGCCGCCTGCCGATGTCCCGCTTGCCGCCCTCGAGCAGCTTCGGCATCTCGACCTCGGGATCGAAGGGCCAGTCGATCGACTCGGCGAGGAGGTTCACCTTGCTGCCGAAGAAGTGGACGACCAGGGAGGGGTCGACTCCCGCCTTGGCGGCGATCGCCCGCATCGTCGCGCCCTCGTAGCCGCGCGTGGCGAAGAGCTCGCTGGCGGCCTTGCGGATGTCCTCGCGAGAGGTGCTGTTGCCGGGACGGCGCCCCGTGCGGGGGGTCTTGGTCTTCGGTGTGCGGGGGCTCACAGACAATCTCCCTTGACAAATAAATTCAACGCCGTAAAGTCAACGCCGTTAAGTCAACAGTGTTCAATCGTAGCCGACCAGGGGGTCGACACCAAATGAGAAGGCAGACGCAGGACGTAAATCGCAATCTGGTCCTTGCGGCAATGTGCCTGGCGCTGGCGACTGTGGTCAGCACCGTCTCCTCGCTGAACGTCGCGCTTCCCGACATCGCTCGCGATCTGCGCGCCACCCAGACCCAGCTCCAGTGGATCATCGACGGCTACGCGGTCGTCTTCGCCGGGCTGCTGCTGCTCGCGGGTGCCCTGGGCGATGCGGTGGGCCGCAAGCACGTGCTGCTCGGCGGGTTGGTCGTCTTCTCCGCCGGTGCGGGCAGCGCGCTTCTGGTCGATACCCCGGGCGGGTTGATCGCGTCCCGTGCGGTGATGGGCCTCGGGGCGGCGGCGATCATGCCCGCGACGCTCTCAATCATCACCAACGTCTTCCCGGCCGAGGAGCGCGACCGTGCCGTCTCGGTCTGGGCGGGAGTCGCGGGAGGGAGCGCACTCGTCGGGCTGCTGCTCTCCGGCCTGCTCCTCGAGTTCTTCTCCTGGGACTCGATCTTCGTCTTCACCGGGCTGCTCGCCTTGGTCGCCCTTGTCGCCTCCATCCTGCTCGCGCCCAACTCGACCGCCGATGGAGCCCGGCTCGACGTCACCGGCGGGGTGATCTCCGCCGGCGGCCTGGCCACGCTCGTGTACGCGATCATCGAGGGCCCGGAGCGCGGTTGGACGGACTCGGTCACGCTCGGCGCCTTCGCGATCGCGGTGGTGTTGCTCACCGCCTTCGTCGTCTGGGAGCTCCGCCGGGAGCAGCCGCTGCTCGACCCCCGCCTCTTCGCGCTCCGTGGCTTCGGCGCTGGGACGGTCTCGATCGCGGTGCAGTTCCTCGCCTTCTTCGGGTTCATCTTCGTGATCCTCCAGTACGTCCAGTTCGTGCTCGGCTACTCGCCTCTCGGCGCGGGCGCCGCCCTCGCCCCGATGGCGGTGGTGGTGATGGGGCTCTCGCCCCGGGTGCCGAAACTGCTCGAGCGCTTCGGGCCGGCGAGGATCGCGCCGATCGGCCTGGTGCTGATGGCGGTCGGGTTCGCGGTCTTCGCCACGGCCGATGAGGACTCCACCTACTGGCTCCTGCTCGCCGGCCTGATCCCGCTCGGTGTCGGAATGGCGCTGGCGACTATTCCCGCCACCACCGCGATCGTCTCCTCGCTGCCGCCGGCGAAGCAGGGCGTCGCCTCGGCCGTCAACGACCTGGCCCGCGAGGTCGGCGGCGCGCTCGGCATCGCGGTTCTCGGGAGTGCACTCACCGGCCGCTACCAGTCGGGCGTCGCGGACGCCACGGCTCACCTCCCCGCGCAGTTCGCCGGGCACGCCCAGGACGCGCTGCCGGCCGCCCTGGCGATCGCCGATCACCTCGGCCCCAAGGGGGCCGCGCTGGCGCAGAGCGCGCAGGCCGCGTTCGTCGACGGACTCGGGCTGGCGATGGTGATCGCCGCGGCTTCGGTCGCGGTCGCCGCAGGCTTCGTCTTCTGGCGGGCGCCGCGCGAGGCGGTCGCCGCGCGCCGGGACCGAACAGCTTCGAGCCCGGCCCTGGAGACGGACTAGCGATCAGAAGGAGTTCCCGATGAAGAGAGGAGCAGTGAGATGAGGGTCTACGTGGCGGGAGGAACAGGGGTGATCGGACGGCGGCTGATTCCGCAGCTGACCTCGGCCGGCCACGAGGTGGTGGCGACGACGAGCTCACCTCGCGGGATCGACGACCTCGAGGTGCTCGGCGCCCATCCCCTCGTGGTCGACGGCCTCGACGAGGAGGCGGTGGTCAAGTCGGTCTGCCTGGCCGAGCCGGACGCGGTGATCAACGAGATGACCGCGCTCGCCAAGGCGACGAATCTGCGCAACTTCGACCGTGCCTTCGCGCGCACGAACGAGCTGCGCATCAGGGGGACCAGCCATCTGATCCGGGGGGCGCAGATCGCCCAGGTTCGGCGTCTGATCGCGCAGAGCTACACCGGCTGGTCAAATGCCCGCGACGGGAAGCCGGTGAAGAGCGAGGACGATCCGCTCGACGCGAGCCCGCCGAAGACGATGCGCCGCTCACTGGCCGCGATCGGGTTCCTCGAGCGGGCCGTGACCGAGGCGACCCGGCTTGACGGCCTCGCTCTCCGCTACGGCAGCCTCTACGGGCCGGGCACGGCGTTCTCGACGGACTACGTCGAGCAGGTCCGGAAGCGGCGGCTGCCGCTGATCGGCGACGGCGCCGGCATCTGGTCGTTCGTGCACGTCGATGATGCGGCCGCGGCGACCGTTCTCGCGCTCGAGCGCGGCTCGCGCGGCGTCTACAACGTCGTCGACGACGACCCGGCGCCGATCTCGGACTGGCTGCCCTTCCTCGCCGACGTCCTGGGAGTGAGGCCGCCGCGGCGGCTGCCCACCTGGCTCGCGCGGTTGGTCGCGGGCGAGGCGATCACCTCGATGTCGACGCGGATCACGGGCTCCTCGAACGCGAAGGCAAGGCGCGAGCTCCGCTGGGAGCCGCGCTACCGCAGCTGGCGGGAGGGCTTCCGCGAGGCGCTCACCGAGGCGCCCGCCTCCCAGCGGTCGCTCGGCCTGCGCCGGATTGAAAGTGCCGAAGAAGTCGGATAAAGAGATCACGTACGTGGCCGATGCGATCCACACCGAGGGCCTGACCAAGCGCTACGGAGAGACGCTGGCGCTGGACTCACTCGACCTCACGGTCAGGGAGGGTGAGGTCTACGGCTACCTCGGGCCGAACGGAGCCGGGAAGACGACGACGATCCGGCTACTGCTCGGCCTGCATCGCGCCAGCGCGGGGCGGGCCGAGCTCTTC
>DASXBC010000171.1:0-5722 GCA_036406355.1 Solirubrobacterales bacterium
ATCCCGGTCGACCACATGACGGCGATGCCGATGCTGACCCAGTGGTTCGTCGACCAGAACATGACCGACGAGCTGGTGATCGTCTCGCCCGACGCCGGCCGGGTCAAGACCGCGCGCAACTTCGCCCGCAGGGTCGGCACCCACTGGGCGGTGATGGAGAAGGAGCGCCCGGCCCAGCAGGTCGCCGAGATCGGCTACGTGGTCGGCGACGTCAAGGGCAAGACCGCGGTCCTCGTCGACGACATGATCGACACCGCCGGCACCCTCTGCGCCGCGGCCCAGACGGTCCGCGAGGAGGGCGCCGCTCGGGTGATCGCCGTCGCCACCCACGGCGTCTTCTCCGGCCCCGCCTACGAGCGTCTCGCCTATGAGGAGTCCGGGATCGAGCGGATCGTCGTCACCGACACGATCCCGCTGCGGCCCGGCGCGCCCGACAACATCACGGTGCTGACGACCGCCAGCACCTTCGCCGACTCGATCCGGCGCATCTTCACCGACGATTCCGTCTCGGAGATCTTCGCCGGCGAGAACCAGCTCTTCTAGCGTCGGGTCCGACCGCGGGCGTTGCGCGCGAGCGGACGAGATCGAGCTCCAGCGCGAACGCAGTTTGTCCCGCATAGGGGGAATAGGGGCGTTCGGAGCGTCCGCAGGGCCGGCGCCCGTGAATACGCGATACGTTACGATATATCGCGTTAGCTCACGATAGAAAGGATTTGTGATGCACCGCAGTCACCAACGACATGGCCCCTACGGCCGCCGCGAGTTCGCGCGCAGCCGTGGGTTTCGCTACGGCAGGGGCCGCGGCGGCCCCCGAGCCCGGCGCGGCGACGTCCGCGCCGCCGTCCTCGCCCTGCTGGCGGAGCGGCCGATGCACGGCTACGAGATGATCAAGGAGATCGAGGAGCGGACCGACGGGGCCTGGACCCCGAGTGCCGGCTCGATCTACCCGACGCTTCAGATGCTCGAGGACGAGGACCTGATCAGCGGCCAGGAGATCGAGGGCAAGCGCCGCTTCACGCTCACCGACTCCGGGCGCACCGAGCAGGAGTCCCGCGCCGGCGAGCAGGCGCCGTGGGACACCGTTCGCGCCGGAGCCGCTCCAGAGCTGGTCCAGCTCGGCGATTCCCTCCGCAAGCTCAATCACTCGGTCAGGCAGGTCTTCCACGCTGCCGACGAGGGCCAACAGCGCCGCGTCCACGAGCTGCTCGACGAGACCCGGCGGAGGATCTACGCGATTCTCTCCGAGGAGGAGTGAAGCCCGACTCGCGATAATGCCGCCTCGATGAGCGGCCGCAGAGCACCGCGTTGATGCCGGGCCGCCTGCGACTGGTCGGCCACAAGGGCGCCGACCTGATCGCCCCCGGCAACACGCCCGAGAGCTTCGCGGCCGCTGTCGAGGCCGGGGTCGACACGATCGAGCTCGACGTGCTCTGGACCCCCGACGGCCATCCGCGAATCCCCGCCGCCGAGCGGACGCCGCTCCGCATCGCCCACGACTGGCACGACGCCGAGCGCCGCCGCCCCCTGATCCTGGCCGAGGGCCTCGACGCATTCCTCGAGCCGCCTCTCGACCGGGTCGATATCGACCTCGACCTCAAGCTCCCGGGCCGCGAGGAGGAGATCGTCGACGCGCTCCGCGAGCGCGACCTCCTCGACCGGGCGATGATCTCGACGATGGAGCTCTCGACCCTCGCCCGGGTCCGTGAGCTCGAGCCGCTGCTGCGACGCGGCTGGACCTACCCGAAGGTGACCAGGGACTGGGCCTCGAAGCGCTGGGCGCGGCTGCCGATGCTCGCGGCCCTGGTCGCGATGCGGCGCCGCTTCCCGGCGATCGCCGCCCGCGAGGTCCCGGCGATGGGGGTCAGATCGCTCTGGGTCTATCACCCGATCGTCACACCGAGGCTGGCCGAGGTGGCGAGGGTCGCCGGGGTCGAGTTGATCGCCTGGACGGTCGACGACCTCGACCGGATGCGGAAGCTCGTCGCCGCCGGCGTCACCGGCCTCTGCTCGAACGACCCGCGCCTGTTCGCCTCGCTCGACTGATTCGTGTCAGGCGCTGCCGGCGGCGACCAGGGCCAGGCTCTCCATACGGACCCTGCCGTCCTCGACGTACTCGCCCGCCGCGTCGGAGATCGCCGCCCAGGTTTCGTCCTGGACCTCCTGCGGGTGAGGTTTGAGCAGGTTGGAGACGGGTGGAGCGATCTCCCGGACGAATCGCGTGTAGGCCTCCGGCGAGTCCCACTCCATCGGCAGCACGATCTCCTCGACCTCGATCCCTGAGAATCCGCCGCCCTCGAGGAGCCCCCCGATCGCCTCGGGAGTCGGCCGCGACAGCGGCCCAGGCCTTCCCGGCGGCGGCGGAGGCAGCTGGAGCCGTTTCATTGCCGTCATCATCGGGACTGCGAGCATCGGCACCCGGTCCGGCGGACCCCAGGAGGCGATCGCCATCCGCGCCTCCGGCTTGAGGAAGCCCCTCACCCTGGCCGCCGCTCCCTCTCCGTCGGGATCGAAGATGATTCCGAAGCGCGACAGCGCCGCGTCGAAGCTCCGCGCCGGTAACTTGAGCGAGATCGCATCGCTCTCGACGAACTCGATGTTCTCGAATCCGGCCGCGGCCGCCCGTTCACGGCCGAATTCGAGCATCCCTGAGGAGATGTCGCTGGCGACGACACTCCCCGTCGGACCGACCACTCGGGCCGCCGTCAGCGTCGGCTCGCCGTAGCCGGCCGCGACGTCGAGGACCCTGTCGCCAGCCTCGATCCCGGCCATCTCGACCATCCGGTCGCTGACCGCCTGGGTTGTTTCGTCGATCAGCGCGTTCCAGTCGCGCCAGCCGCGCGACGCCGTATCCCAGTCCCGGCGTTGGCCCTCGCGAAACTCACCGGCATCGATGCCTGGGGCGCTCATCGCCCGGCCCCGATCGCGGCCGCCTACTTGGCCCAGACCCGGTTGCCCACCGCTGGGTCACCGAGCGTGTCGAAGGCGACCAGCCTTCCCTCGCCGTTGTAGGTGAGCACGTCGGCGTCCTCGTAGGACTCTCCCTCAAGCGTGATCGTGGTCAGGACGACGACCTTGTCGCCGTCGGCGACGAAGTCATGCGGCTCGGTGCGGAAGCTCTTGCTCAAGAACTGTCCCCAGAGCTCGGCGACGGCCTGTTTGCCGTTGTAGGTCCCGGTCAGCGCGTTGTCGCCTCGAACGGTCCAGACGATCGAGTCGTCGATGTCCCTCATCGCCGTCTCGCCGTCTCCGTCGCTGAAGGCCCTATAGGCCGCTTCGGCCGTTTGCTTGTTCTCCTGAGCGCCCATGTTCGAATCCTCCTGTGGGTCGTTGGAGCAGAGGTGTCGAGCATAACCCGCCCGCTGGGACCGTGGCTCAGACCGTGCCGGGGCTCGCGGTCGGCGGCGCGTTGCGGCCGCCCTTGGTGCGTACGGCCGACTCGAGCTCTTCCGAGGTGAAGCCGCCGACCGCGCTGCCGTCGAGCGCGTAGCGGTAGAGGGCGACCCCGAAGATCCCGCTCAGCGCGCTGCTGATCACGGCCGATATCGCGAACCCGATAACGCCGAGGATCACCAGCAGGGCGCCGATGAATCCGGAAGAGGCCCAGATGAGGACGCCGGCGACGACGAGGAGGATGCTCGGCAGCATCCCGAAGACGAAGACGACGCCACCGATCGCGATGTTGCCGGTGATCTGCTGGCCCCATTTCTGGCGGAAGATCCCGGAGGAGCGTTTGAGCGTGTCGACCGGTCCGGTGCCCTCGAACGCGATCACCGGCGCGGCGAGGAAGGTGATCAGCGTCCAGCCGACGGCGAGGACGCGGCCCAACACCTCGCCCAAGATTCCGCCCTGGTTCTGCAGCGCACTGAGGATCAGGCCGACGAACGCGGAGAGCGCGGCCCAGCCGGCGATCTGGGAGAAGCGTTCGCGGGAGACCGCGAGGCCGTCTCCGATCGTCGCCTCCTGGCCGCGGAAGACCATGTCCGCCGCCGCCGCGAGGCCGACGCTGAAGTAGTAGCCGAGCAGGGCCAGCAGGTAGTAGCCGATCACCGCCAGCGGCCCCCCGATCGCGACCTTGTCGTTGTCGATCAGGTAGAGGCCCGGCCCGATGACGATCACCGCGCAGACGATCACCGCGATCCCGCCGTAGAGCGGGAACTTGGCAAGCGAGGGATGTGCGCGCAGCAGGGCCCAGCTCTTCTTGCTCAGCTCCCAACCGCGTCGAATCCGTCCCATCGAATCGCTCCTCTCAACCGGTTTCGGCCAGCCCCGAGGTTCGCCTAACTCCTCTTTCCTCGAAGTAATCCCACTCCTGCTCGCCGAGCTCGGTCGCCGGCGGATCACCGTAAACCCACTCTCTCATGATCCGGTGCCAGTTGCGCTTGGCGCGCAGCTGGCCGAGGACGGCGACGACGCCGATTTCCATCCGCCGCCCCATCAGCTCGTCGGCCGGCAGCGACTCGCGCCGCATCAGGTCGAAGTACTCGGAGCGGGGGTCGTTGGTCGACTCGATGATCTTCATCACCCGGCGGGCGCTGATCTCGATCTCGCGATCTTCGATGTACCAGCCGCCGACGGCCATCATGTGCTCCATCAGCCGTTCGGCGTCGAGCTTCGAGGGGTTCTTGACGAATCCGAGGTCGACGAGGGCGGCGCGAAAGGCGTCCGGGTCGTCGCGCGAGGCGGCGTCGAACGCGCGCTGCTGGAGCGCGATCTGCTCGTTGTCGAGCTTCTTCGTCATTCCGAAGTCGAGGAAGGCGACGCGGCCGTCGTCCATCAGCAGGTAGTTCCCGGGGTGGGGGTCGGCGTTGAAGTGCTGGAGGTGGAAGGTCGAGCCGAGGCTGCCGCGGAAGACGATCTCACCGAACCTGCTGCGGTCCTCGTGCGGCAGCTCCTTGATCTCCTCGAACCCGATCCCCTCGACGAACTCGGTCACCAGCACCCGGCGGCGCGAGAGGCGGGTGATCACTTCCGGCACGTAGATGAATGGGTGCTCGCGGTAGGCGCGCGAGAAGCTGCGTTGGTTCTGGGCCTCGTACTCGTAGTCGAGCTCCTCCATCACCCGCTCGCGGATCTCGTCGGCGATCGCCTTCGCGTCGAGGCCGGGGGCGAGGGCGCGGGCCAGCCGCACCATCGTTCCGGCGTTGCGGAGGTCGGCGTCCATCGCCTCGGCGATGCCCGGGTACTGGACCTTGACCGCGACCGCGCGGCCGTCGAGCAGCGTCGCGCGGTGGACCTGGCCGATCGAGGCGGCTGCGAACGCCTCATGCTCGAATTCGGCGAAGAGCTCGTCGAGCGGTTCGCCGTCGTACTCCTCGTCGAGCACCCTCTCGACCTTCTCCCACGGCATCGAGGGGGCGTCGGTTCGCAGCTTCGCCAGCTGCTCCTGGTAGATCTCGCGGTACTCCTCGGGGATGAACTCGGTGTCGATGAACGAGGCGAACTGGCCCAGCTTCATCGCCGCGCCCTTCATCTGGCCGAGGGCGCCGACCATCTTGATCGCCGTTTCCAGATGGCGCTGCTCGAGCTTCTCGCGGCCGCCCTCCTCGGAGCGGGCGACGTTGGTCGCCTTGGTCCCGGCGTAGCGCGCCCCCTGGACCCCGACCACCGAGCCGAGCTTGGCCGAGCGGCGGATGCGGCCCTTCGGGATCTTCGATTGATCGGCCATGGCGTGGATTCTGAAGGGTGCCACAGGCTCCCGGCGGCTCCGTTTCTCTATCCTCTC
>DASXBC010000172.1:0-9058 GCA_036406355.1 Solirubrobacterales bacterium
GTGAGGCGCTGAACAAGCCGACGCACGAATCGAGCGGCAAGCAGCCCGCGATGTCGACCTTCGAGGCCACCCGGCCCGCGGTCGGCGCGCAGGCGATCGGCATCGCCCGCGCCGCCTACGAGTACTCGCTCGAGTACGCCAAGGAGCGCGAACAGTTCGGTCGGCCGATCATCGAGAACCAGGCGATCGCCTTCGCCCTCGCAGACATGAAGCTCGAGATCGACGCCGCCCGGCTCCTGGTCTGGCGCGGCGCCTGGATGGGGAGATCCGGCCAGACGTTCGAGAACGCCGAGGGCTCGATGGCCAAGCTAAAGGCCGGCGAGGTCGCAGTCTGGGCCACCGAGCGCGCGATCCAGATTCTCGGCGGCAACGGCTACACCCGGGAGTTCCCGGTCGAGCGGATGCACCGCGACGCCAAGATCTACACGATCTTCGAGGGAACCTCGGAGATCCAGCGCCTGGTCATCTCGCGCGCGATCTCGGGGTTGCAGATCCGCTAGAGCCGCGTTCGCGTAGCTGACGGACTCCCGACGCCGCTGGCCCGCAATCGGGCTGCTCCGGTGTGGGAAATGTCCGGTAATTCGACATTTCTCACACCGCAAGGCCGTTCAGGAGCGGCGCTGTTTCAGCCCGGCTTTGCGCAGCCGCTTCGCGGCGAGGACTTCTTTGCGGTCGGGGCCTTTCTTCCGCGGCCCCGGCGTCTCGAGGGTCGCCGGCAGGCCCTCGAAGCGTGGCTCGGAGAGGAAGGCGGCGAGCCCTCTTTTGCCCATCTCGCCCCTGCCGATGTTGGCGTGGCGGTCGCGGCAGGAGCCGAGCGGCGCGGCGGCGTCGTTGACGTGCAGGCAGCGCAGCCGCTCGAGGCCGACCTTGGCGTCGGCTTCGTCGACGACCACGGCGAGGTGCTCGGGGTCGGTCACGTCGTAGCCCTGGACGAAGAGATGGCAGGAGTCGAGGCAGAGGCCGAGGCGCCTGCCACTCCCGGCTAGCTCGATCAGCTCGGCGGTCTGGTCGAAGTCGCGGCCGAGGAGGCCTTTGTGGCCGGCGGTCTGCTCCAGCAGCAGCGGGCAGCCGTCGCTGTCGTCGAGGGCGGCGGCAATCACCTTCGCGGCGCGCTTGATCGAGGCCTGTAGCGGCTCGCCCTTCTGGGCGCCGGGGTGGAGGACGACGCCGGCGGCGCCGATCCCGTCCCCGGTCCGCAGCGCGTGGGTGAGCGAGGCGAGCGATTTTTTCCGCAGCTCCCTCTCCTTGGTCGCGCAGTTGATCAGGTAGACCGCGTGGATGACGACCGCTTCGACCGGCGAGGCGTCCATCGCCTCGCGGAAGGCGGCGTAGTCGTCGGGCCCGTATCGGGTCGGACGCCACATCCGTGGGCTCTGGTTGAAGATCTGGATCGATTCGCAGCCGAGCTCGGTCCCACGCTCGATCGCGTTGGAGAGACCTCCGGCGGTCGAGACATGGGCTCCGATCAGCATCGGCCGCACTCTATGCGGCGTTGGCCGGCCGCCCGCCCCGCCTAGACTCGGTTCCATGCGCGGGCCCCGAGTCGAATTCCTCTGGTGGGGCGGCTGCCCCTCCTGGGAGCGGGCGATCGCCGATCTGCGCAGGGCGATGGAGGAGGCGGGACTCGACCCGGAGACGATCGAGCTGCGCGAGATCGAGACCGAGGACGACGCCGTCCGGGAGTCGTTCCCGGGCTCGCCTACGATCCGCGTCGACGGCGAGGACGTCGCCGAGGCCGGGCCGGCGGCGGGCTCGCCGCTGACCTGTCGCGTCTACCGCCGCCGCGACGGCCGCCCCTCGCCGCTTCCCGACCCCGAGGACGTTCGCGCGGCGCTAGGTTCCAGGGGATGAGCGCAACGGACTTCGAGCTGCCCGACACCGAGGGCGTCCGCCACTCGCTGTCGGGGTCGGACGCCGCGGCGACCGTCGTCTACTGGACCTGCAACCACTGCCCCTACGCTCTCGCCTGGGAGGAGCGGATGCACGCGGTCTCGCGCGACTACGCGGCACGCGGCGTGCGCACCCTGGCGATCAACTCGAACGACGCCGAGCGCTATCCGGGCGACTCGCCGGCGGCGATGGCCGAGCGGGTGGCCGAGGAGGACTGGCCCCACCCGTTCCTCTACGACGAGACCCAGGACGTGGCGCGCGCCTGGGGGGCGGAGAGGACGCCGCACGTCTTCGTTCTCGATGCCGACCTCGACCTCCGCTACGAGGGCGCCCCCGACGGCGACTACGAGGACGAGAGCCGCGACGCGGATTGGGTCCGCAGCGCGCTCGACGCGGTCCTCGCCGGCGAGGACGTTGCCGAGGCGAAGACCGACGCGGTCGGCTGCACCATCAAGTGGCGGTAGGGATGCGGGTCAGGTTCGCGCCCTCGCCGACCGGGGCGCTGCACATCGGCGGCGCCCGCACCGCCCTCTACAACTGGCTCGCGGCCCGGCATGAGGGCGGCGAGCTGGTGCTGCGGATCGAGGACACCGACCGCGAGCGCTCGACGCCGGAGAACGTCGAGCAGATCCTCGATGCCCTCGGCTGGCTCGCTCTCGACTGGGACGAGGGCCCGATCTCCCAGGCCGAGCGCAGCCCCAGCCACGAGGCGGCCCTCGCGCGGCTGCTCGAGTCAGGCGCCGCCTACCGCGACACCGCGACCGCGAAGGACGTCGAGGCCTGGAAGGCCGAGCACGGCGCCGACCGCGGCTATCGCGGCGCCGCAAGCGAGGACGCCGGCGCCGCGGTCCGCCTCCGCGTGCCCGACGAGGGCGAGACCGTCGTCCACGACACGATCCGCGGGCCGGTCAGCTTTCCCAACCGCAGCCACGACGACTTCGTGATCGCCCGCGGCGACGGCACCGTCCTCTACAACTTCGCCGTCGCGGTCGACGACGCCGAGATGGGGATCACCGACGTCGTCCGCGGCGACGACCACCTCTCGAACACCCCCAAGCAGCTGCTCGTGCTCGAGGCGTTGGGGCACGAGCCGCCGCGCTACGCGCACCTGCCGCTCCTGCACGGGCCCGACGGTCGCAAGCTCTCAAAGCGCCACGGGGCCTCCTCGGTCCAGGAGCTGCGCGAGGCCGGCTACCTGCCTGCGGCGGTCCGCAACTATCTCGCGCTGCTCGGCTGGGGTGCGGACGACGATGCCACCCTGATGTCGACCGACGAGCTCGTGCGGCGGTTCAGGGTCGAGGACGTCGGCCGTGCGGCCGCGATCTTCGACGAGAAGAAGCTGCGCTGGATCAACGGCCGCTACATGCGGGAGATGCCGCCCGACGAGTACGCGGCGGCCGTCGCCCGCCACCTCGGCCGCGATCTCGACGACAGGCTGCGGACAGCGTGCGAGATCGCCCAGGAGAAAGCCCAGACCCTGGAGGAGGTCTGGCCGCTGATTCGTTTCCTCTTCGAGCCGCCGGTCTCCGACGAGAAGGCCTGGCGCAAGACGATGAAGGGCGACGCCCCAGGGCTCCTGTCCGCCGCTCGGCGGGCGTTGGCGGGCAGCGAGGGCTTCGACGCCGAGGCGGTCGAGGCGGCGCTGAGCCCGCTCCCGGAGCAGCTCGACGTCGGAGCCGGAAAGCTCTACCAGCCGATCCGGGTCGCGATCACCGGCACGACGGTGTCGCCGGGGATCTTCGAGTCGGTCGCGGCGCTCGGGCGCGAGGAGGCGCTCGAGCGGATCGACGCCGCCATCGCCCGGCTGACCGTCTGAACTCCGGACCGGAGGGACAACGGCGAGGGACGAGACATGCCGCTGCGTACAACGATTGGTCGGAATCTCCCCATTTATGTGGACGCTCGTTCTAAACCGAGCGTCCTTTTTTGCCGATGAGATTCGCGGAGGGCGCAATTGGCCCGATCGAACTCAACCAGCATTGCCAAGGCGAGAGCAACCGATGAAGCCGGGTCCCCTGCGACCCCGGCGCCCGGTGCGCGCCTTGCTGCCGCCTTCGAGGCGGTCGAGCGCTTCCCGGCGCTGGTCGAGGCCCGCTCCCGGGTCCTCGAAGCGGCGACCGCGGATACGCCCCGGATCGGCGATCTGGTCGACGCCGTCGAGTCCGACGTCGCGCTGACGATCTCGGTCCTGCGATTCGCAAACCGCGCCGGCTCCGGCGACGTCGCGACGATCCCGGCCGCGCTCGAGGTGCTGCGGCCCTCGGGTGTGCTGGCGATCGCCGGCACTGCGCCCGTCTTTGACTTCTTCGAGTCCAACGGCGGCTGGGAGCTCCGGCCGGAGCGATTCCGGGTCCATGCCCGGGCGACCCAGCAGGCGGCCGAGCTGATCGGACGCGCGGTCGGATGGAACGAGCGTGACGAACTCGCCGTCGCCGCACTCCTCCACGACATCGGCCGCCTCGTCATCTCCAAGCTCCACCCCGGCCACCGCAGCTACTTCGACGCCGTCAGCCACACCCCGGAGCATCGGCTGCGCGAGGAACGGGACCAGCTCGGGATCGACCACGCGCTGGTCGGAGGCGTGCTCGCCCGCCGCTGGAACGTCCCGCAGCGGATCGCCGTCGCAATCGAGCGCCACCACGCCGAGGACGCCGACGGGCTCGCGGCGATGGTCGCGACCGCCGACATGGTCGCCCACTACGCGCAGGGCGAGGCGGCGAGCCCGGAGCGGCTGCGAGCGGTCGCCAAACGCTGCGGCCTCGAGCCGGAGGGCGTCCGCGAACTCCTCTACGAGCTGCCCTATCCGCGCCAGGAGGGCCAGCGAATGGTCGAGCCATGCCCGCTCTCGACCCGTGAGCTCGACGTCCTTCGCTTCCTCTCCGACGGGATGGTCTACAAGCAGATCGCCGGTGAGATGCAGCTCTCCGTCTCGACGATCCGCACCCATCTCCACAACGTCTACGGCAAGATCGGCGCCGTCGACCGCGCCCAGGCCGTCCTCACCGCGCGCGAGCACGGCTGGATCTAGCTACTCGATCAGCGAGTCGCGCATCGCAATCGCGACCGCGTGTGTGCGGTTGCGGGCGCCGAGCCTGGCGAGCGCGTTCCTGGTGTGGGTCTTGACCGTTTCCTCACTGAGGCCGAGGTCGCGTGCGGCGGCGGTGGTCGAGCCGCCGTTCGCGATCAGCTGAAGGATCTGCCGTTGGCGACGGGTGATCTGGCCGCGGCTACCCTTCGCCGGCACCGCCGGGTCGATGAACTGTTCCTGCTCGATCGCGGCCTGGACCGCGCGGCGAAGGTCCTCGGGCCGTGCTGTGCGGGCGACGTAGGCGGTCGCCCCCGCCTGAAACGCGGCGTTGGCGATGTGGCGCTCGGGCCGCTCGCCGTGCGCGACTATCCCCATCCCGGGCTCGAACTGCCGCAGCTCGCGGATCGCCTCGCGCCCGGTCGGCTCGGAGTTGTTTTCCCCGGCCGACCAGCGGCGCATGTCGACGATCGCGACGTCGATGCTGCCGATGTCCCGAATCAGGTCGAGGCCCTCGCGACGGTTGCCGCACTCGTGGATCTGGAAGCCGCCCTGCAGCGCTTCGCGCACTCCGAGGCGAACCAGCGGGTGTCCGTCGATCACAAGGCAGTGTGGGCGCTCGGAACCCAAAGCTCGATCCTAGCCGAGGCGGGTCCGCCCCGTGCGGTAGAAAAAAGGGCGTGATTTCGATCACCTCCAAGTCCCGCTACGCCGTCGTCGCGATGGCCGAGCTCGCCCGCTCCGGGGATCGACCGGTGCCTATCAAAGAGGTCGCCGAGCGCCGCGGCATGCCCGAGCAGTTCCTCGAGCAGCTGTTCTCGACCCTCCGCCGCGGCGGCCTCCTCACCTCCCATCGGGGGATGAAAGGCGGCTACACGCTGTCCCGCCCGGCCGACGAGATCACCGTCCTCGAGGTGGTCCAGACGCTCGACGGCAAGATCGGCCAGGAGGCCGAAGAGGCCGGCGGGATCTGGGCCGAGGGCGTCGCCTCCCTCCGCAAGGTCTTCGGCCAGACGACGATCGCCGAAGTCGCCCGCCGCGAAGCCGAGGAGGCCGGCGCGGGGATGTACTTCATCTGAGCGGGATCAACGCGGCCAGGCTCCTTGAATCGCTCCGGCAGGCGGGCCTACAATGCGGTGAGATGAGCGCGGACCGAGGTCGCACTCGCCTGCAAGGCCGCCTTCCGAGCCCGGCAATGATCGTGGCCGTGGCCGCTCTGGTGCTGGCGTCCACCGGTGTCGGCTGGGCCGTGGGCAGCGACCAAAGCAATTCGGTGATCACCGCGTGCGCGAACGCCGATCAGACACTGAGCCTCAGCACGAGCGGGTCGTGCCCGCCGGGGTCGACGCTGGTGCAGTGGAACCAGCAGGGCCCCCAGGGCCTCGAGGGGTCGCCCGGGCAGCAGGGGCCCTCAGGAACCGGCGGCGGCGTCGTCGCCTGGGGGCCGAGCGAGTACAAGAACGGATTCTCGATTCGGGGCGAGATCGACAAGCCGGGCAAGTACTGGCTGGACGGCTCGGTGTACCTGAAGCTGAACGCCGTGCACAACGACCGGGTCGCGTCGGCGTCGGTGAAATCGGTGACTCTCACGCCATCCTGCCATCTGCTGACCGGCCCGGAGAACGGTGGCGCGAGCGAGGTGGCGAACTGGAGCAACACCTGGTGGTACCACCCGTACGGTCAAAGTTGGCTGCCGCCGCTGCCGTTCAGCGGCCAGGTCGACGCGACCTCCGATGTCCTCGAGGTGACCAATCCGCCGCTCGAGCTGTATTTCTCCTGCAAGGTCCCGTACTCGACTTTGCTTCACCGTTGGGTCTCCAGGCCGATGGCGCTCTGGCAGCACCCGACGATCGAGGTCGAGACCTACACGCCGCCGAGCCTGCCCGGCAAGCTCATCGGGCCCGCGCTGCCGAACAAGCCGAGGATCCCCGGGCCGGGACCGATCGAGAGAGTGTTCGCAGGCGGCTGACAACGCTCCGCCGCGACGAGTAGGCAAAGGGAAGCCAACCCTCAGGCGGCTCCCTGGACTGGAGGGGAATTGGGGGACGGCGGGAGAACCGACCGAAAGGAGGCCGCCGCATCCGGAGGGATCGCGTTCCGCGGGGTGCTGGGGAAGAGCCCGTCAGTCCCTGAACAGGACCTTCGAGAAGAGCCACTGGAAGACCCGAGTGCCGGTCATGAACAGAGCGGCGTAGAGCGCGCCGATCAGTGGGGCCGCCGCGACGAGGTCGACCGGGACACCGGCCGCGAGTAAAGCGGCGATCACCGCGAGGACGGCGACGGCAAGACTGGTCCGCCAGTTGATCATCGACATGTGAACATCGGCATCCGGCGCCGTTGCGTTTAGCCTACGCCGGTCGAATGAGGTTCCGGAGGAAACCGAAAGGGGTGGCAACGGGCGTGAAAATGGACGTCACAGCCACGATAAAGCGGTCGGCTGCGATCGCGGTCGGGGTCGCGGGGCTGATCTTCATCCTGCTGCTTTTCTGGATCGGCGGCGAGCTGCACTACCGGAACTGCCTCGAGGAAGTCGAACTCAAGCACCCGGTGGCGCTCAAGCAGGCGGCGGCGCAGGTCTCCGAACGCGAAGACGCGATCGACTCCTGCTCGCGCTGGCCCTAGTCCGGCCTGCGGCCGCTGCAGACGAAGTAGGTGCCGGCTTGGGACCTGAGGGTCTCGACGTCGTCGGCGCCGAGCTCCGCCAGGTCCTGCCAGGGGCGCGAGTCGGGGTCGCCGAGCACCGTCGCCCGGCTGGCCGCCGTCGCCAGCGGCCGCAGGAGGCGGCCGAGGCGTCCCTCGGGCAGGCCGGCATCCATGATCACGATGCGGCCCCCCGAGCGAAGGCACTTCCAGATCGCACCCAGGGTGGGCCGCGGCTCCGGCAGGACCGAGTAGGAGAGGCTGAAGAGCACGGCGTCGAACTCCTCCGGGAGGTCCAGCCCTCGGGCGTCCCGCTCGAGCAGCGCGACGTTCTCCCAGCGATTCCTGCGGCGAAGGCTCTCGGCACGCTCGAGCATCCCCGGCGAGATGTCGATTCCGGTGACCGCGCCGGACCGCCCAACTGCGGCGACGAGCCGCCCGAGGTTGGCTCCCGACCCGCAGCCGACCTCGAGCACGCAATCGCCGGCGTTCAGCCCCAACCGCCGGACCGCCTCCTCGCGGGTCCGGCGGCGGAGCATCAGCGCGACCGAGAGCGGCCCATAGATCACCGCCAGCCGGTCGTAGCGGCGGGAGATCTGCTCGACGGTTGGCTTCGGCACGCGCTCAGCGCAGGAAGGTTCCCGCCATCAGCGTCCTCGAGTTCCCGCTCGGATCCGACGCGAGCACCCTGATCAGAGCCCTGACGCTCTTGCCGTTCCTGCGGGCGGCCTTCGCGTGGAGGAAGGGGCGCCGTTTGAGCTTCAGGTGCAACGTGACGGGAGCGTTCGGCGCGCCCGATGCGGGGCTCGAGAGCTCGATCGGGCCCGGGCATCCGGGGCGATGGCTCGTCCGGGTGCAGACGGCCGAGGCCTTCGCCTTCGGGATGCGCAGCCAGCCGGTCGCCGAAAGGGCGCAGGACTCGTCGCAGGTGGCGACGACGGTGATCGTCCGGCGCAACCGCTCGTGGCGAGGGACCTTCAGCTTCATGCGCGGCGGCGTGTCGTCCTCCTTGGGACCCGGTGGTTGACAGGTGCAGTTGATCGGAGGCCTCGGCGGGCAGGAGGTCCCGGCAGCTGCTGACGGCGCCACCCGGTAGGCGTCTTCCGTGGTCAGCACGTAGACGCAGCCGCGCGAGTCTTCGCCGAAGCCGCGCAGCTGCCCGGAGGGGATTGACATCCCCGCCGGCTGCGGATCGGCCCCGGGGACGCCGAGGTTCAGCGTCCTCAGGTCGCTGCGGCAGAGGTCGCCGTAGAGGTAGCGCCCGGTCAGCCCGCTCAGCTGCGGGTCGCGGACCACGTAGCCGCCGAGGATCGCGCAGCCGGTGGTCGCTTCGGAGGGGCCGCTGTGCGGGTACTCGAAGACAGGGTCGGTGAATTTGGGGTCCGGCGGTTCGCAGAACCCCTCGCATTCCGGCCAGCCGAGGTCCGCCCCCCACAGGGTCGTGGCCCTTTCACCGCCCGTCGGCCGGCCGACGTCAACCTCCTCCCATGTCCCTTCGCCGAC
>DASXBC010000173.1:0-11891 GCA_036406355.1 Solirubrobacterales bacterium
CCTCGGCCCAGCTCGCCGGCCTCGCCGGCGACATCTGCGCCGGTCGCACGATCCGCAGCGAGTTCCCGCGGCCGACCGACGCCAACGACCGCGTCCTCGGCACCGAGCTCGCCGGCGCGATCTCCCGCGCCCGGATCTTCGAAGACGGGCCCGAGCCCGATGACGAGGTGCTCGCGGACCTCTCGTTCAACGGCGGCTCGGTCGCCGGCCAGGGGTTCGGTGCCTTCAACGCCTACGGAGTCTCGATCAGGGTCGAGGGCGGCGCCCAGGACGGGGTCGGCAAGACGATGCTGGGAGGCACCGTCGCCGTCCTCAAGGGCAAGGGCGCGAAGGGGCGGCGGCTGAACGGCTCGGTCGGCAAGTCTTTCGCCTACGGCGCCCAGCGCGGCCGCCTCTTCGTCCAGGGCTCGGCCGACTCGCGCTTCTGCATCCGCCTCTCGGGAGCCGACGTCGTTCTAGGCGGCGAGCCGGAGGGCGACATCGACGACTCCCGCGGCTGCATCGTCGACCGCGCCAACGCCAAGGGCTTCGCCTTCGAGTACATGACCTCCGGCAGGGCGGTCGTCCTCGGCGACATCGGCCCCTGGGCCTGCGCCGGGATGACCGGCGGCCGCGTCTACGTCCGCCAGAACGCCTTCGGGATCGATCGCGGCGCGATCGAGAGGCGGCTCGGCAGGGGCGCCAAGGTCGAGCTCAAGGCGCTCGACTCCGACGGCCTGCTCGACATCGACGATCTCCTCTCCCACTACGCCGACGAGCTCCGCGCCACGGACCAGCACGAGGAGGCGGAGCGGATCACCGAGCTCGCCGCCGATGCCGCCAGCAACTTCCTGATGGTCGTCCCGCATAGGGTCCAGGCCGACCCGAGCATCTCGACCGAGTAGGGAGGGGGCGGGAGCTCCCTCCCCGGAACCCGCGTTGAGAGCGGGGCCCGGGTTCTTGAGTCAGCGGCTCACAAGTTCCTGGGAGGGAGCCCCCGCCCCTCCCGCCACACCGTCGCGCTCCGAGTCAAGCTGAGCGTGGCTCGATTGACGGGCCCACGGCGAGTCCGTAGCGTGCGGTTGGTGAAATTTCGGCGGCCGAGTCATGCGACGGTGGTGGCGTATCTGGCCCTCGTGGTCGCCCTGGGAGGAACCGCGATGGCGGCCTCGACGCTGGGCAGGAACTCGGTCGGGCCGAAGCAGCTGAGGAGAAATGCCGTCACGACCGCAAAAATCAAGGATCAGGCGATCACCGCGGCGAAGATCAGGGCGGGAACGCTTACCGGCACTCAGGTAAGCCCCGCGAGTCTCGGAACCGTCCCGACCGCGGAGACTGCGAACTCCCTCGCTCCCCCGGAAGAATGGCATGTCGTCGGCGCCCCCGGCGAGCCGAAATTCCAAGAAAAATGGAAAGACGAAGCGCCTCCTCTTTACGGCGTCGCCTTCTTCAAGGACCACGAGGGGATCGTCCACCTGAGGGGCGCGGCCACGAACGGAGTAGGGGGGTTGGTCTTCCATCTTCCGCCCGGCTTTCGTCCCGCCGATGAACGGGTCCTCCAACTCCCCGTCGCCTGCCTCGGGGGCAGCTGCGGACCCGGCCCCGACACCCGAATCTATATCTGGGGCGTCGACGTCGGGTCCCCCAATCTCACCGGGGCGGTCGTCCTGCCGGAAGGGCCGAGCTCCAGCGTCAGCTTCGACGGCGTCACCTTCCGCGCCGAAGGTTGACGCGAACTGCGCGGTTCGGACTGGGGAGGAGGGACGGACTCCTCTCCCTGGAACCCGCGTCGAAGCGGCGCACAGGGTCCTTGAGTCAGCGGCTCACGAGTTCCCGGAGAGGAAATCCGTCCTCCCCTGCAGGCTGAGTCGCCCGCCGGTTGCGGAAGTGGTGCGTGGCGCCGGCGGCTTTCGAAGCGCAATTTGCGGGAATTCCGGCCTGCGCTGGACGTAGGATGCGGGGGGTGATGGCCGACCGCGATCCGCGCAGCCCGGGCGAGTCCGTGCCGCTTTCCGAGACACGGGGGATCTCGGAGGCGGCCGAGCAGGCGCGGGAGCGCCTGCACGAGGAGATCGAGCGGGTGCGGGTCGGCGTCGAGGAGATGATGGCCGAACAGGCCGGGGGCGGCGACGCCGCGCTGCGGCGCGAGCTCGAGGGGATTCGCGAGGAGACCCGCGAATACGTCAAGCGCCGGGTCCGCAAGAGCGAGAAGCGGCTCGAGAAGTCGATCGAGCGGATCGATCGGCGGACCAGGAAGCTGGAGGAGCGGCTCGACGCGGCGGAGCACGATCGGCGCTACGCGGAATGGCGGATCCACACAAACACCGAGGCGATGCTCGACGGGCTCCTGCGCGAGGTGCGCGCGATCGCCGACCTCTTCGCACGAGCGCGCCCGTAGCGGCGGTCAGGCCTCGAGCACGAACAGCTGGTAGCGGCCGATCCGCAACTCGTCGCCGTCCTCGAGCTTGCCCCACTCGACCTCTTCGCCGTTGACGAAGACCCCGTTGAGGCTGCGGTCGTCGAGCACGCGCAGCGTCGCGTCGGCTTCGGAGATGATCAACGCGTGGCGGCGGGAGACGCTGGGGTGGTCGAGTCGGATGTCGGCGGCGACGCTGCGGCCGATCCGGGTCCAGCCCTCGTCGACCCTGAAGACCTGGGTCCCGTCCTCGCTGCGGCCGACCAGGTAGCGCCCCTCGCCCGGCAGTTCGGCGCGCGCGTCCTCGAGCCAGGCGGACGGAGCCGATTGAGTCGGCGTCGGGATTTCGACCGTCGTCGACCCGTGCTCCTGCATCGGCTCGAAGATCGAGTCGCGACGGAATGTCGTACCCCGACAGCGCGCACAATGAGGCATCGTGTCGTCCTCCTGAAGGGACAACTGAGTTCCGCACTTGACGCAGAAGAACGTTCCGGCGCCGGGCATCACGCCCGTTGAAAGGCTCTCGGACGTCCTTCTGGCAGTGCTGAAGATGGACTCCTCCTTCGCCGCGCTCGGGGTCTGATCGTACCGGGCCTCCGCGGGGCTTGCATAGAATCCCGCCGCGATGAGAGCGGAGCGTGCAATTTGGGGCCGGTGAGTGCCGCCGTCGAGATCGACGTGCCGCGCTCGGAGGCGTTCGCGGAGCTCTGCGACCTCAGCCGCAGGCCGTCGTTCACCGACCATTTCATCTCCGATCTGCGCCTGACCCGGATCGACCCGGTCGGCCTCGGCGCCGGCGCTCGCTTCCGCTTCGAGACGCCGCCCCGGCACCTCTGGATGGACACGACGATCACAGAGGTCTCCGCGCCGCAGCGAATCGTCGAGCACGGGCGCGGCGGCCGCACGAACCGGATCCCCTCGACGACCGTCTGGGAGTTGCTCGAGGGCCCGGGATCGCTGATCACCGCCCGCGTCTCGTTCTGGACCGAGCCCGCGAACCACGTCGACAGGGCGATCGATTCGCTCGGGATGGCCTCGATCTGGCTCGAGCGCGGCTGGCGCGAGGCGATGAACCGGCTGCGCGACAACCTCGAGGCGGGGACCGGCCCCGCCGGGGCGGTTTCGGTCGCCGGCGGCAACCCGCACGCCACCGGCATTCCCTGATCCTCTCTATATAGACTCACCGCCCGGCCATGGCCCGTATCCGTCCCCGCAAGCTCCTGCTGCCGCTCCTCGCCGCGGTCGCGCTGATCGTGCTGACCGCCGTCGTGTCCGCCTGCGGCTACTCCAGCGAAGGCGATACGAGCGTGGTCGAGGGGCAGTCCGTGACCCTCGGCGAACTCAAGTACAACGTCGTCTTCTCGCGCTACCTCAACCCGGCCGACAACGAGGATTCCGCCTACCTGGTGGGCCAGCCGCCTCCCGCCAAGGGGTCGATCTACTTCGGTGTCTTCTTGCAGATCCAGAACGAAAGTGAAGAGGCGCAGAACATCGCCGACTCATTCACGATCGAAGACTCAGACGAGCAGAGATACGAAGCGCTGCCGAGTGAAAGCCTCTACGCGTTGCCGATCGGCGGCGAAGTCGAATCGCAGGAACAGATCCCGGTCCTCGACTCGACCCCGCAGCAGGGGCCGATCGAGGGCTCGGTCGTCCTCTTCGAACTGCCGACGTCGGCCTCCGAGAACCGGCCGCTGACGCTCGAGATCCCCGGCCCCGGCGGCCCTGCCGAAGTGAAACTCGACCTCTAAAGGCCGGACGACAGCACCTGCGAGGCGATCGGCGCGGCGACTTCCCCGCCCGCCGCTTCGGCTTCGATCAGCAGCACCCCGACGACGAGCTTCGGGGCTTCGGCGGGGGCGAAGGCGGCAAACCAGGCGTCCTTGATCTGTTCCGGTTCGGGCGAGTTCTCCTGGCCGGGGACCGGACCGAGCTCGGCCGTTCCGGTCTTGCCGGCGACCTGGCCCTCGGGGATCGCCCCCGCGAAGCCGGTCCCTTCGGTGACGACGCCGATCATCAATTCGGTCAGCTCGCCGGCGATCTTCTTCGACATCACCCGCACCGGCTTCTTTTCGGGCCGCAGCTTCTGGTTCATCACCAACGAGGTCGGCTCGAGCACGCCGTCGTTGGCGATCGCCTGGGCGATGCTGGCCATCATCAACGGCGTCGCCAGGACTTCACCCTGTCCGATCGCGGTCACACCGAGGTCGACTTCTTCGCCGATATCGGTTGGGATCGTCGGTTCCTCCGGTTCGATTTCTTCGAGGACTTCGTCGTTGTAGAGGCTCGGTGGAGAGTTGAACCCGAATCGTTCCGCCGCGGCGACGAAGTCGTCGTTGCCGATCTTCGGACCGAGCGGAGCGAAGTCGGCGTTGCACGACTCGGCGAACGCTTCGCGGAAGCTGCCGCCGCAGTACTCGCCGTTGGCGTTGCTGATGAAGCGGCCGCCGACGTTTGCCCCGTTGCTGATTTCGAAGTTGTCGTCGAGCGAGACGACGCCCTTCTGGAGGGCGGCGATCGTGGTCAGCATCTTGAAGGTGGAGCCTGGCGGCTGGGGAGCCGAGAACGCCTGGCCGGCGAGGGCGCGAACGTCGCCGCTGTCCGGGTCGAGGACGGCGACGCCGCCGGCGCGGCCGGCGAGGGCGGTCACCGACTCGCTCTGGAGGTCGGGGTCGATCGTCGTCTTGACCGGGGCGCCGGGCTTCGGCGCGGCCCTGGCGATGATCCGGGCCGAGCCGCCGTTGTCGGCGACCGCGAGCAGGGTGCCACCGGGCCGGCCGGCGAGCCGCGAGTTGAAGGCCTGCTCGACCCCGCTGATCCCGACCGGGGTGCCGGGGGGGAATCCGCGGCGAGCCATTGCCGCCTCTTCGTCTTCTTCGGCCATCCCGATTTCGCCGGTTACGTCGATCATCGCGCTGCCGAGTGGGTGTTCGCGGGCTTCGGCCGGGCCTTCGGCGAGCGGTTCGCCATCGGCGGCGAGGATCGGCGCCCGGGGCGCGAGTTCGACCCTGCTCTCGAGGTGCTCACCCCTGCGCAGGCCGGGGAACGCCAGGCTCGGGTCCCAGGCGATCCCGCCGTCCTCGTAGGGAACTCCGAGCTCCTCTTCGACGGTTCCGAAGGCGACGGTGCGGGCGATGACCGGAACCGGGACGACCTTCGCCGCCCCGCGCTGTTCGGTGTCGCCGGGGTCATCACCGCTGATGCTTCGCAGCGTCGCCGTCTCGGCCGCATCGCGGTAGGCCTTGACGAATTCCGCCTTCGCAACCTGCCGGCGGGATTCTTCGTTCAGCTCCCCGTACATCGCGCTGAAGTCCTTGCCTTCCCAGGCTTCGACGAAGCGGCTCGCGGCGTCCCTCTCCGGCGACCCCGGCACGCCCGCGACGGCGCCGAAGATGAAGGCGACGGCGGCGACGACCGACAGCGGGGCCAAACGGGTGACCAGACGGCGCCGCCGCGCCACCTCGGGCGGGAGGTTGCTCACTGTGCGAGGAATCTACTTCCTGGCTCAGCTAGCCGGTGCAGGCGCCGGTGTCGACCGGGGTCGAGGCTTCGCCGAGGGCGGGCCTGACCACGTCGTTGGGGACCGCGAAGCCCCCCGCGGGAGCCGCGGTGGTCGAGGCGAAGACGGTCGCCAGAACCCTGCCCGCCGAATCCACCATCGGCCCGCCCGAGTTGCCGCTGCGGACGCTGCCGCGAAGGAATGCGATCCGGCGCTCAAACGAACCGCGGCCGTAGGAGTCCTCGCTGAGGACGGTGCGGGTGTCCCCGAGCCGGGCCGGCGTCGCCGTGTAGGGCCCGTTTTCCGGATACCCGAGGACCGCGCCGGGGGTGCCTCGCCTCGGTTCTGCGGCAAGTTCGAGCGGGGGGATCGGAGCGTCGATGCGGAGGATCGCGAGGTCGTTCGTGGGGTCATAGTGGACGGGGGTCGCTTCGAGCGACGCGCCGGCCTCGGTTGTGACGGTCGTATCGTCCTCGCCGGCGACGACGTGTGCGTTGGTGACGACGAGATCGGGCGCCGCGACCCAGCCAGAGCCCTCTACGCCCAGCCCGCAGGCGGTCCCGAGGACGCGCACCACCGCGCGGCGGGCGGCGATCACGTCGGGGTCGCCGACGATGGCGGCGTCCGGCCGGGCGACGGGTGCCGTCGGACCGGCGATCGTGGGGGCGGGGTCGACGCGACTGAGGGCGTTCAGCACCGGGCCCGAGGGGGGGAGGAGGTCGTTGAGGCTGCGGAGGATCACCGAGCGCTGGACGTCGGCCCGCAGCTGCGCCGTACCGGGGGTGTGGAGCGCGGCGGCGCCGAACACCCAGGCCAGCCCGAGTGCGACGGCGACGATCAGCGCCGCGCCGCCGACCCCATCGAGGGCGTTCAGCGCCCGGCCGCGGACCAGCCGCCGGCGGAGATCGAGGGCGATGCCCTCTAGCGTGACCGCGACCAGCGCCCCGACGACCAATGCCCCGAGCGCGGCGGACAGCGGCGCGTAGGGAGACTCCGAGCCACCGCTCAGGAGCAGCGGCCCGAGGCGGCTGCCGGCGAGCGCGCCGGCGACGAAGCCGGCAAGCGTCAGGGCGCCGACGACCAGCCCCTGGCGGTAACCCCAGATCCCCATCGCGGCCGCGAAGGCGACGATCCCCCAGTCGAGCGCTGTCATGGGCAAATCCAACCAGGCCCGTCGACCGCAAAGGCCGTCACTTACGTTCAGTAAGCTGGATGGCAAGGTGGAGGCGACACGCGCCACAGAGCGGCCCGCCGGGGTCTGTCCGCACTTCCACGCCGCGATTGAGCTGATCGGCAAGCGGTGGACCGGGGCGATCGTCTGCGTCCTCGCCGAACGGCCGCAGCGCTTCGGCGAGCTCGGGAAGGCCGTCCCCGGGCTCTCCGACCGGCTCCTCTCCCGTCGTCTTCGCGAGCTCGAGGAGGAGGGCCTCGTCGAGCGCGAGGTCGAGTCCGGCTCTCCGGTCCGGGTCACCTACTCGCTGACCGCAGCCGGCGCCGAACTCGGGCCGGCGATCGACGAGCTCCGAACCTGGGCGCGCCGCTGGAAGCGGGCCGGATGACCGGCGCGGACACGCCCGCCCCCGAGAACACAGCGATCGAGGAGCCCGAGCTGCCGGGACCGTTCGCGGTCGGGCGCTATGCCCGCAAGCTGCAGGAGGAGCTGCGCCGCCGGGCCCGGGTGCGGTTGGTCGGCGAGGTGACGGGGGTCAGCCGCAGCAGGGTCCAGGCCTACTTCGAGCTCCGCGACGCCGAGGGCGCGGTGCCCTGCGCGATCTGGCTCAACGACCTCGAGCGGGCCGGGCTGCCCGAGGGCGGTCTCCGCGACGGCGCCGAAGTCGTCATCGCCGGCGGGCCCGATTATTACCCCGGCGGCGCCCAGGCCTCGCCGAGCTTCGCCTTTCGCGCCACCCACGTGCGCCTGGCGGGTGAGGGCGACCTCCTCGCCCGCCTCGAGGCTCTGCGGAAGCAGCTCGGAGCCGAGGGCCTGTTCGAGCTTCAGAAGCAGCTGGCGCGTGCGCAGCTGCCGCGAACGATCGGCGTCGTCACCGCCGAGCGCGGCGCGGCGCGGCGAGACCTCCTCGCCGGCCTCCGCCGCCGCGGCTGGGAGGGCACCGTCGTCTGGGCGTTCGCGCCGGTCCAGGACCGCCGCGCGGCGCCGGCGATCGGCGAGGCGATCCGCGACCTTGCGGCCCGACCCGAGGTCGAGGCGATCGTCGTCACCAGGGGCGGCGGCAGCCTCGCCGACCTCTGGGCGTTCTGCGACGAGACCCTCTGCCGCACCGTCGCGATGCTGCGGGTGCCGGTGATCAGCGCGGTGGGCCACGAGCGCGACTCGACCCTGATCGACGACGTCGCCGCCGTCGCCTGCTCGACCCCCACCCACGCCGCCGAGGCGGCGGTGCCGCTCGACTGCGTCGAGGCGCGCCGGGGGCTGCAGCGCTGGACCTCCTCGCTGCAGCGCGGCGCCGAGGGCGCCGTCGGCGCTCGCGCCAGGCACCTGGCGGCGCTCGCCCGCGGTCCTGCCCGTGCCCTGAGCCGTCAGCGGGTCGCCCTGAACCAGCTGACGCGTGAGATGCGCGCCTCCTCGGATCGCGGCCTCGCCGAGCGTCGCTCGTTCCAGCGCCGGATCGCCGTGGTCGTCCTCGAGCGCGCGCGCCGCCGCGCAGCCGGGGCAGAACTCGGCAGCCGCCGCGACGCCCTCCGGCGGGTCGAGGTCGCGCTGCGGGCGCACGAGCCGGAGCGAACTCTCGAGCGCGGCTACGCGCTGGCGGAGAGCTCCTCGGGCGAGCCCCTGACCAGCGCCGAGGCCGCACGCGCCGAGGATCGGATTAGTCTCCGCTTCGCCGATGGCCGAGTCGACGTCCGAAAAGCCTGATTCGTACGAGGGCGCGGTTGAGCGCCTCGAGCAGATCATCGACAGGCTCGATTCGGGCCAGGCCGGCCTGCGGGAGACGCTCGAGCTCTGCCGCGAGGGCCGCGAGCTCGTCGGCTACTGCGCCGAGGAGCTCGACGCCGTCGGCGAGGGGTTGAAGGAGCTCCGCCTCGACGAGCTCGCGGCGAAGCTCGAGGCCCCGGCCGACGCCGAGTAGCGCCGATCTCAGCCCAGGCCGGGGTGGACCCCGGCGCCGAGCCCCTGTTCGTCGACGACCTTGCGCAGGAAGCCCGCGAGCAAATTCCGGTCGGCGGCGCTGAAACCCCTCATCAGCTCCTCTTCGTGCTCGGCTGCGACCTTCCGGCCGCGGGCCAGCAATTTGCGGCCGGCCGGAGTCAGATAGAGGGCCCGCACCCGCCGGTCGCTCGGATGGGGCCGGCGCTCGACGAGGCCCTGATCTTCGAGCTCGTCGACGATCGCGACCATCCGGCTCGGTGGCGCACCGATCGCCTCGGCGATCGCCTGCTGGGAGCGACCCTCGGCGGCGTCGACCATGTTCATCACCCTGAACTGGGGCGGATGCAGCCCGATCTCGGCGATCCGCCGTGCGAAGCGCTGCGAGGCGAGGACCCCGACCTGGGAGAGGAGGAAGGCGATCGAGGACGGAGCCCGATCGCCGCCGAGCGGCTGGCTGCCCATGTGGTGAAGACTACACCGAGTTAGTTACGCTCCGTAATCATTACTGCTATACATCGTTTCTCGCAGCAAGGAACTTCCGGTCACATTCTCCCGTCGCCAAACGTCATCAATGTGACCCCAATCAGCCGAAAGGACCGAGCGAATGACCCGCTATCTCACACGCCTTGCAGACTTCTCGTATCGCCGACGCGGCACCGTCGTGCTCGCCTGGATCGCCGCGCTGATCGTGCTGATCGGTCTCGGCTCCTCGCTGAAGGGCGACTACGAAGCCGACTACAACACGCCCGGCTCCGAGTCGAAGGCGGCGAGCGACCTGACCGAACGCGAGTTCGGCGGCTACAGCGGGCAGGAAGTGTACGTCGTCTGGAAGGCCGCGGACGGCGCCGGGAGCCCGGCCGCGACCAGGCGCGTCGACAGGTTCCTCGCCGAAGCGGAAGGGGTGAAGAACATCGGATCGGCGACCGCGACCCGCGTCTCCAAAGATGGGACGATCGCGACGACGACGTTGCCGATGACCGTCCCCGGCTGGGAGATGACGAAGGAACAGGGGCAACAACTCGTCGACGCCGCCGAAAAGAACAGCGGCGGCGGCCTCGACATCGAGCTCGGCGGCGAAGCCATCTACCTCGCCCAGGAAGGGGCGAGCCCGGAGGGGATCGGGTTCCTGGCCGCGGCCATCGTCCTCCTGATCGCGTTCGGCTCGCTCGTCGCGGTCGGCCTTCCGCTGGCGATCGCCCTGGTCGGGCTCGGGATCACCTCGGGAGGCCTGATCCTGTTGCTCGCCAACGTCGTCGACGTCCCCAACTGGACCACCGCGGTCTCGGGTTTGATCGGGATCGGCGTCGGGATCGACTACTCGCTGCTGGTGCTGACCCGATTCCGGGCCTCGCTCCACGCCGGCAATAGCCGCCACGACGCGGTTGTCGAGGCAGTCACCACCGCCGGCCGCAGCGTGATCATCGCCGGCTGCACGGTCGTGATCGCAGTCCTCGGCCTGTTCCTCACCGGGCTCACCTACATGTACGGGGTCGCCCTCGCGGCCTCGATGGCGGTGCTCGTGGTGATGGTGGCTTCGATCAGCCTGCTGCCGGCGCTGCTCTCCTACCTCGGGCCGCGCGTCGACCGCCTGCGGATCCCGTTCCTGGGCCGCTCGCGGCGGCCCGAAGGCAGCGAGGGGTCGCTGGCCTGGCGCTGGAGTCACGCGGTCCAGCGGCGACCCTGGACGGCGGCGATCGCGTCGACCGTCCTGCTGCTGGTGCTCGCCGCGCCGGCGCTCGGGATGCGGCTCGGGTTCCCCGACGCCGGCAACGACCCGCCGAGCACGATGACCCGCCAGGCCTACGACCTGATCTCCGAAGGGTTCGGACCGGGGGCCAACGGCCCGCTGATCGTCGCCGTGGAAATGCCGGGCCCGAGCGCCAGGGGCGACGTCGAGGCCCTGGCCGGACGGCTCCGGAATGAAGAAGGCGTCGCCCACGTGCCGGCTCCGCGCTTCAACCAAGCCGGCGACGCGGCGCTGATCACCGTGATCCCGACCACCTCGCCCCAGGACGCGGCGACCCGCGACCTGGTCAAGCACCTGCGCGGGGTCGTGGTGCCGGAAACGCTCGGCGGGACCGGAGTCCGGGCCGAGATCGGCGGCGTCACCGCGGCGCTCGAGGACCAGAGCGTCTACATGGTCGACCGCATGCCGCTGTTCATCGCCGGCGTCGTCGGCCTCTCGTTCCTGCTGCTGCTGATCGCGTTCCACTCGCCATTGATCTCGCTCAAGGCGGCGATCATGAACCTGCTCTCGGTCAGCGCCGCCTACGGCGTGATGACCCTCGTCGCCCAGGGCGGCGCGGTCGGCGGGCTGATCGGGATCGACCACGAAGTGCCGATCGCCCCGTTCATGCCGGTGATGATGTTCGCGATCCTGTTCGGGCTCTCGATGGACTACGAGGTCTTCCTGATCTCGCGGATCCGCGAGGAGTACCTGAAGGACGGCGACACCCGGCGAGCGGTCGCCGACGGGCTGGCGAAGACGGCTCGTGTGATCACCGCGGCGGCGGCGATCATGGTCGTCGTTTTCCTCGCCTTCGTCGCCTCGCCGGAAGTGTTCCTGAAGCTGTTCGGCATCGGCCTCGCGGCGGCGATCTTCTTCGACGCCACGGTCGTCAGAATGGTGCTCGTGCCCGCCGTGATGCAGCTGCTGGGTCGCCGCAACTGGTGGATTCCCAACTGGCTCGAGCGGCGCCTGCCGCGGCTCGAGGTCGAGCGTGTGGCGACCGCCGAGGGGAGGTCGTAGAGATCGCCCGGTTGATCGTCACCGAGTTCATCATCGTCGACGGCGTGATCCAGGACCCGGGTGGGGAGGAGGGCCATCCCCACTCGGGCCGGGTTTTCGACCACACGAGCCCCGAGCAGGCGGCGGCCTGCCGCCGTTC
>DASXBC010000174.1:0-1852 GCA_036406355.1 Solirubrobacterales bacterium
GGCCGGCGTCGCCCGCATCGTCGCCCCGGGCCTGGTCCGCAGGGTCCTCTCGGGTGGCAGCGCCGAGGCGCTGACGACGAGCACCGCGGCCGAATCGGCGGACTGACTCCGATCAGGTCCCGCTGAAGCGGGAGGGCGTCAGTTTGCAGTAGTGGAAGTTGAAGATCGAGCTGACGTTGTTCGCCGCGTTGGCGCTTCGTTCGGCCCGGATCGCTTCGTGGTTCGCCTTTACCCGGTTGCCCTGCTTGAGCGCCTTGCCGATCTTGCCGAGGTTGGCCTTCACGGTTTCGAGGAACCCGAACCACTTGACCAGCCTGGCGTCGTCGGCGGGCGGCCTCGTCACCGCTTCGATCGACTTGATCGTCTTGCCGAACGCCGTCGAGGCGCGCATGAACTGATTCCCGGCCGGGGTCAGCTTGTCGGCTTTCACTTTGCCCCGCGCCCCCTTGAGGATCCGCGTGTTCGCTTCCGTGTTGGCCTGGCAGATCGGCTCGACCGCGGAGACGTATTCGTCGCGCGTCGGTTCCGGTGGCAGCACCGGGGTCGCGGCATGGGCGACGCCCGCGAAAAGCATCGCGGCACCAATCGCAGCGAGTATCCCCGGCGTTCCTCTCACAGTTGCCCCTGCCGTCATAGATTACGTAACACCGGAAATGGACGTCACTACCACCTACGCCGATTCAGGTGATCTCAGCATCGCCTACCGGACGTTCGGCGAGGGAGAGATGGACCTCGTCATCGTCCCCGGCTTCGTCTCCCATGTCGAGCTGATCGAGGAGCACCCGCTGCCGGCTCGGTTCATGCGCCGCCTCGCCGGCTTCGCGCGGGTCATCACCTACGACAAGCGCGGACAGGGCCTCTCCGACCGCCCGGCGGACCCGGCCACGCTCGAAGACTCGATGGACGACCTCCGCGCCGTGCTCGACGCGACCGGATCCGAGAGGGCGGTCGTGTTCGGCGTCTCCGAGGGCGGGCCGATGTCGATGCTGTTCGCCGCCACCTTCCCGGAGCGGGTCTCCTCGCTGGTCCTCTACGGCACCTACGCGAAGATGGTCGAGAGCCCCGACTATCCGCACGGCGTCCCAGATGCGGCGCTCGACCGCTGGGGAGAGCTGATGCGACAGGACTGGGGCGGGCCGGTCGGCGTCCATCTCTGGGCCCCGAGCATGGACGGCGACGCCGAGTTCGCGCAGTGGTGGGGGAGGCTCCTGCGCCAGGGGACCAGCCCGGCCGGGGCGATCGCGCTGGTCGATCTGTACCGGGAGCTCGACGTCCGCCCGGCGCTCTCGAGCATCTCGGCGCCGACCCTGATCCTCCACCGCAGCGACGACGGCATCGTCCGCGTCGGGCAGGCCAGGTACCTGGCCGAGCACATCTCCGGCGCCCGCTTCGTGGAACTGCCCGGATCCGACCACCTCGTCTGGGTCGGCGACCCGGACGCGATCCTCGCCGAGGTCGAAGAGTTCCTGCTCGGCAGCCACCTCGGGCCCGAGCCCGAGCGCGCGCTCGCGACCGTCCTCTTCACCGACATCGTCGGCTCGACCGAAAGGGCGGCCGAGCTCGGCGACCGGGCCTGGCGCGACCTGCTCGAGCGCCACGACGCGATCGTCCGCCGCCAGCTCCAGATCCACCGCGGGCGCGAGATCAAGACGATGGGCGACGGCTTCCTCGCCACCTTCGACGGCCCGGCGCGGGCGATCCGCTGCGCCGCCGCCGTCCGCGAAGAGCTGGCGCCGATCGGGCTCGAGATCCGGGTCGGGATCCACACCGGCGAGGTCGAGCTGCTCGGCGACGACGTCAGCGGGATGGCGGTCAACATCGGCGCCCGGATCGGCGCCCTCGCCGACGCCGG
>DASXBC010000175.1:0-11611 GCA_036406355.1 Solirubrobacterales bacterium
GCGGCGCGGCGCGCTCTACATCGGCGAACCGGATCCCGGGAACCAGTACCGACTGTTCATGGTTGCGTCGGGCTTCGCGATCCACGCCAAGGTCGTCGCGGACATCGGCAACAACGCGAAGACCGGACAGGTCAAATTCTCCGTCTCCTACGTGGGCCAGAATGGAAAGCGGCGCACGCAGAACGTCATCACCAAGGTCGGCGGCTGCCAGGGCAAGCATCGCGCCCGCTAGGCGGGAGGCGGCAGGTCAGAGGCCGGCGGCGGCATTCCGTCTGCCGAGGGGACGCCATCACCTTCCGGCCGAGCTGGTGGCCGAGACCCAGCGGTTGCGGCTGCTCGCCGCCGCAGGCGAGGTGCTGACCGAGAAGGGCTACGCGCGCACGACAAGCGCCGCCATCTCCGATCGGGCCGGGGTCTCGCGCTCGACCTTCTACGCACAGTTCGAAAATGTCGATGCGTGTCTGGTCGATGCCCATCAGATGGCGGCCGAATGCGTACTCGACCTCGTGATGGCGACCTGTCGAGCCGGCACCCGCAGGCAGGATGGCGGCTACGCCGCCTCTTCCGCGGGGGCCGGGGCGATTCCGGTGGCTGTCGAAGCGATCCTGGATTTCCTCAGCTGCGAGCTGAGTCTCGCCAAGCTGCTCGGTGCCGAGGCGGCGGCGGGGGTGCCGCAGATCGCAGTCGCGCGGGACGCGCTCGCGTCGCAGCTGGCGGCCATGGTGGCCGGCGACATCCACCCGGCCCTTATCGACGGCGCGGTCGCACTTGCTTCCGAGCGGATCGATGTCAGTGACCCGGCGAAGCTGCGTGAGCTCGGCCCGCAGCTGTCTCAGATCCTCTGCTAGAGAACCAGCCACCCGAGCGGCTCGAGCGGGCGCCGGGCTGAACGGCGATCAGATCAGATGCCCGGTTCGATGGGGCTGAGACCGGGTAGCAGGGGGCTCCAATCCAATAGGAGGAATCTGCATGACCATTGTTGGAATCATTGTCCTGATCATCCTGGTGCTGCTGGCGATCTATCTCTTTCAGCGGGTTCGGGGCGGCTCCGCCGCCGGACGTTACTGAGCGCTGGCCCGGCTCAGCCGAGGTGGCGGCACGGGTACCAGGGTCGAGCGAAGAGGTCGTATGACTTGTGGATCGAGCTGAAGTCGAGTCCGAGCGCCGTGTCGCAATAGCGAGCCGGGGCGAGTTCGTACTCGGTCTCGAAGACCGCCTTGTCGTGGGCGGTGAAGGTCCGGTAGTAGCCGCATTCGTGGTACTGGAAGCACTGCTCGACGATCGCGAAGTCGAATGCGCCGATCAGTCGGTCGGCCTGCCGGCCGTCGTTCTTGAGCGCCACCGACATGCCGCGGCCATGGACCTGCCGCGCGACCCAGCGGTTGAAGCGCAGCTGGTCCTGCCGGGTGATCCTGAAGCCGGTGTGGTTTTCCGGTTCCCAGCCGGCGACGTTGTCCGGCTCGACCGCGTCGAAGCCCTTGCGGGCGCACATCGTGAAGCGCTGCTTCAGGGGCCTCTCGAAGCGCTGGAAGTGGGCGACGTCGAGCCAGCGCTCGTCGGGAAAGCCCTGGTACCGGCGGCCGATGACGGACCGCGGGAACTCGTTGCGGTCGGGCCGGTAGCTCTCCCAGCTGCCGACGTCGAGGTAGCAGATGACCTTGGCGCCGCGTCTATGGAGGAGACCGATCGTCCGCCTCGGCGTTTCGAAGCCATCGACGTCATAGACGCAGGCGCGGATCCCGGTGTCGATCTTGCCCTGGAGCTGCCATTGCCACGGTTTCGTGGTCGGCTTCGGTTGCCAGCGCCCCGGCTGCCGCTTGCCTTCGCGCGCACAGCCGGCGAGGCGATCGGATCTCGAGGTCGAGGCTTGGCTCGCACCCGCGAAGGCGCCGATCGAGCTGATCAGGAGCACGAAGAGAAAGGTGGCCAAGCGTGCCTTCATGCCTCCACAGTCTGGCGGACCGGGTCGCGATACCTTTACTGTCATCCGCGCGGGAGGGATCCGGTCCGAGTTGCTCTTGCTGCTGGTCTGCGCATGCGTCGCAGCTGTCACGCCGGCGGCCGCCGAGGCGAACCGTCTCACGGCACCCTCGCCGCCGACCTTCATCGAAGCCGGGTTCGAGAACGGGCTCTCGGGCTGGAGCATCGCCGGCGTCGGCGAAGTGGTCCCGACGATCGTCCATGACATCGTCAGGAGCGGGAACAGTGCGGCGCGGGTCGCCCTCACCGGTACCGAGAACCGTTCCGAGCTGATCCTCGCCCAGGATGGGACGATCGCGGAATTCCCACCCGGGACCGAACGCTGGTACGGGTTCTCCTTCTACATCCGCACGATGGTCTGGGGCCACCCGGGCGCCCACAACCTGATCATGCAGCTGAAGAGCGAGAACGAGGGCTCGCCGCGTCTCAGCCTGGGGCTCTGGAACTACCAGGGCAACCGCGGCCTCTGGACCGAAGGCTCGGCGATGGGAAACCACGACCGGTTCCTGGCTCCCCTGGCCGAGCACCGCTGGTACGACGTCGTCGTTCACTTCGACGTCACGACGGGCGGCGACGGCTTCTACCAGATCTACCTCGACGGCTCGCTGATCGACTCGCGCCGCAACATCACAGTCCTTCGCAGGGGAGCGCACCTCGCCTACATCAAGACGGGCCTCTACCGCAATGGCGCCGAAATCCCCGGCCTCTCCGAAATCCGGCTCGACAGCGCCGCGCTCGGCACCTCGCTCGAAGAGGTCACACCGCGCTGACCGGCCTGACGCCGATCAGCAGCGCCATCTCAAGCCACTTCCAGTAGCAGTCGACGTCGTCGAAACCGGCCTCGCGCAGCCACCCGAGCTGGGTCTCGACGGCGACCAGGCGGTCGGAGGGGTCCTCGCACTCGAGCGGCTCGCCGATCGCCGCGAAGAACGCCGCGTGCAGGCGCGGGGTGGGCGAGGCGACGTGCTCGAAATTGGCGAAGACGCCGCCCGGCTCGAGCAGCTCGTACACCTCCGCGAGCAGCGCTCGCTTGCGCTCGTCCTCGAGATGATGGATCGCCATCGAGGAGACGACGGCGTCGAATCGCCCGAGGTCGGGCAGCCGCTCGGCGAGGTTGTGCTCGACGAGCTCCATCCCCCGCGCGCCGGCGAAGCGCTCGCGGGCCGCGGCGAGCATCGGCTCGGAGAAGTCGAGGCCGACGCCGGCGGTCGCCGGCCTGTCGCGGCGGAGGAGGTCGAGCAACCTGCCGTCGCCGGTCCCGAGATCGAGCACGCGCTCGACGTCGAATGGCACATGATCGAGGAGCACCGCCTCGCCCTCGGCCCGGTGCGGGAACTCGTCCGCACGCCCGAGATAGCGGTTGACCCGCTCGCCGACCGTCCACTCCTCCGAGTGCATCGGTCGATTATGGTCGCCGCAACGTGCCTCTCCAACTGGCGGCCCATCTGCCGCTGATCCAGTTCGACGATGCTCCGGTCACCCGGGCCAGGATCCTCGAGACGGTGGAGGCAGCGGCCCGGCTCGATCTCTGGGGCATATCGGCGAATGACCACATCATCTTCTCCCGGCCCTGGGTCGACGGGCCGACGGCGCTGGCGATGGCGATCCCGCACTCGGGCCGGCTCCGGCTCTGCACGACGATCGCGCTGCCGACGATCCGGGGGCCGCTGCCGCTGGCGAAGGCTCTGATCTCGATCGACGCGCTCTCCGGCGGACGCGTGATCGCCGGGCTCGGCCCGGGCTCCTCGAGCCACGACTACACGGCGGTGGGGATCCCGTTCGAGGAGCGCTGGCCTCGGTTCGACGAGGCGGTCGAGGTCATGCGCCGGGTCTTCCGCGGCGAGCAGCCCGCCGACGGCCTGCGCTATTCGATGTCGTCGGTCACCCCCGGGCTGCAGCCCCGGCCGCAACGACCGATCCCGATCTGGATCGGGAGCTGGGGGTCCGAGGCCGGTCTGCGCCGCGTCGCGCGACTCGCCGACGGATGGCTCGCCTCCGGCTACAACACGACCCCCGAGGAGTTCGCGACGGCAAGGGCGCGGCTTGGAGAGGAGCTCGAACGCCAGGGGAGGCAGCCGGATCTTCCGAGCGGGCTGGCGACGATGTGGACCTGGATCACCGACGACCGGGCAGAGGCGGAGAGGATCCTCACCGGCGTGCTCGGCCCCGCGGTGAGGAGAGAGCCCGAGTACCTGCGTCCGCGGGTCTGCGTCGGCTCGGCCGACCACTGCCTCGACCTACTCTCGCGCTACGCCGCCGCCGGCCTCGAGCGGGCGTTCCTCTGGCCGCTGGGCGATGAGCCGAGGCAGCTCGAGCTGGTGGCGGAGCGGGTCATGCCGGCGCTCGCCTAGGCTGCGGCTTCCGTGGCGCAGCCACTCCATATCGTCGGCACCGGCTCGTTCGCCGCCGAGGTCGCCGCCTGGGTCGCGGACGCCGGCCTCGAGGTCGAGGCGTTGATCGAGCTCGAGGACCCGGCGCGGATCGGGACCGTGATCCACGGGCTGCCGGTGGTCGGCCCCGACTCGCCGCCGGCGGGCGGCCGGGCCATCCTCGGTCGCGGCGGCGATCGCCGCGACCACTGGGCGCCGCTCGCCGAGGCCGGCTGGGAGCCGGCGGGGGTCGTGCACCCCAGCGCCCAGTTGGCGGCGACGGCTGAGGTCGCCGCTAGCGCCACCGTCGGACCGCTCGCCGTGGTCGGGGCGGAGAGCGCGATCGGCGAGAACGCGATCATCTCGCGCGGAGCACTCGTCGGCCATCACGTCCGGATCGGCGACTTCGCCTCCCTCAACCCCGGGGTAAACGTCGGTGGCAGGGCGGAGATCGGAGCGGGCGCCTACCTCGGAATGGGCTGCGTCGTCGTCGACCGAGCGGTGGTGGGGGCGGCCGCGACGGTCGCCGCCGGAGCCGTGGCGGTTCGGGACGTCGCCGCCGAGGTCCGCGTCCAGGGCATCCCCGCCATCCCATACCGGGCCCGATGACCGGCAGCGGGCGGGCGGCCGCTGGGCGGATCCGAGCAGCCCTGCGGCGTCGGGCCGAGGGCCCCTACGCGGCGCTCGACCGGATCGAGGCGCGCCTCGACACCCTCGGTCCGAGGTTCGAGGCCCTCGGCGCGCGGCTCAACGCGCTCGGCGGCAGGCTCGACGCGCTCACCGGCGAGCTCGATCTGCTGCGAACCGACCTCGGCGGCACTCTGCTGGCGATCGCCGCGGACGAGCCCGCCAACCGACGTCGCCTCGCCGAGGTCAGGGCCGAGGGGGACTACCGGCTGGCGTGGGAGGAGCGGGAACCGCTCGTCTCCGTCACCGTCGCGACGGTCGGCCGGCCCGAGCTGACCGGCCGCTCGCTGCCCTCGATCCTCGCCCAGACGCACACCAACCTCGAGGTGATCGTCGCCGGCGACGGGACGCCCCCGGAGACCGAGGCGGCGGTCGCCGAGCTCGCCGACGCCCGGGTCCGCTACCTCGATCTCGGCCCGCGCCAGAGCCCGACCGACGATCCCGCCAGAGACTGGCTGGTCGGCGCGACCAGGCCCCGTAACGCGACGATCGCCGCCGCGACGGGGCGTTGGATCGTCGAGTTCGACGACGACGACTCGCTGCGGCCGAACTGCGTCGAGGCCCTGCTCGAGCTCGCCCGGGAGACCAGGGCCGAGGCGGTCTACGGACAGGTCCGCCAGCATGGCGGCGGCGACCCGATCGACTTCTGCGAGTTCCCGCCGCGCCTCGGCCACTTCTCGTGGGCGGCGGCGATGTATCACCGCGGCCTCGGCTTCTTCGGACGCCAGGAGCTCGCAGCGGATCTGGGCCTACCCGGCGACTGGTGGCTCGCCGAAAGGATGCTGCGGGCGGGCGTGCGCTTCGCGATGCGCGAGGAGGTGCTCTGCGACGCCTACGCATCGGGTCGTGAGCAAACCGCGCGCGAGGAGGGCCGGATCCCCTGGGCAGATTCCGGAGCCTGAGCGTCGGCGCCGGGAGTTATGCACAAAATTAGCTCCGAATCGCACAAATATTGTGTAAAGATGCGAGTTCGTGGCCTGGAGGCGCAGTTTCATCTCGATCCATCTCATCTGCGGCATCGCTCTGGCGCTGGCCCCTGCCGCGGCCGAGGCGGGTACCGGTGGAATCTCGCCGGCGGTTTCGCCCGGCAGGCTGAGGCTCGCGGTCACACCTCCGGCCGGGGCGAGGGGGGCGGCGGTCTACGTCGACCACCGCGGCAACCTGGTCGGGCCGAACGGGTATCTGCGGGCCAGGGGACTGCGGGCGGGGTGGCATGTGCTGACGACCGACGTCGTCTGCACCGACGGCACGGTGGTCCGGACGACGCGGGTCGCCCGCCTCCAGCGCGGCCCTCGTGGCGGGCAGCGGTGGAGAGTCAGGCCGAGCCCCTCGGCGAGGGCCAGTGCGGAACCGAGCTGCGGCCAGGCGCCCGAATCGGCGGCCCGGCAACCGGCATCGCGCGAGCCCGGCACCCCCGCCCACATGGTCGGCCCGTTGTCGGCCGGTTCGACGGTAGCCCCGATCCCATCGTCGCCCCAGCCTCCCTCACCCGAACCGCCCGAATCGGCTCCCGCTCCCGAACCGGAATCGGCCCCCGAACCCGAATCCGAACCAGCTCCGGAACCGCCGCCGCCGGCTCCCGCGCCGGAACCGGAACCTGAACCCGAACCCGCTCCGGAACCCGAACCCGAATCGCCGACTCTGCCCGCCCCCGAACCGTTCCCGGAACCCGAACCGGAACCGGCTCCCGAATCCTCACCTCCGGCATCCGAACCACCGGCGCCGACCTTCATCGAAGCCGGCTTCGAGAACGGTCTGTCGGGCTGGAGCACGGCCGGGGTCGGCGAAGAGGTTCCGACCGTCGTCGAAGACATCGTCGACTCCGGGCGTAAGTCGGGGCGGGTCGTGCTGAACGGCCACGAGAATCGATCGGAGCTGATCCTCGCCGAACCGCACACGATCGCCGCCGAATTCCCCCCCGGAACCGAGCGCTGGTACGCGTTCTCCTTCGACGTGCTCTCGATGGTCTACGGGCGCCCCGGCGCCCACAACCTGATCATGCAGCTGAAGAGCGACAACGAGGGCTCGCCGATGCTGGGTCTGCAGCTCTGGGACTACGCCGGCGACGATGGCAAGAGCGGTGGGCGTGGCCTCTGGAGTCACGGAGAAGCGATGGGAGGCGACCGCTTCCTTGCGCCGATCTCCGAAGACCACTGGCACCACGTCATCGTCCACTTCAAGGTGACCCAGGACGACACCGGCTTCTACCAGATCTATCTCGACGGTTCGCTGGTCGACTCGCGCAGCGGGATCAGCGTCCTCCGCGAAGGTGCGGAAAGCGCCTACATCAAGACCGGCCTGTATCGGAACGGCGAAGAAATACCCGGTCTCTCGGAACTCCGGCTCGACAGCGCCGTCCTCGGCACCTCTCGCGAAGAGGTGACGCAGCCTCAGCCGTCAAGCTGATTTTGCCGTCAAATGATGTAATGGTCCTCGAGTGAGCGAGAGGGACCTATCGGTCGTCGTCTTCGGCGCCAGCGGAATCACCGGCCGCAGCGTCGCCTCCTATCTCGCGAGCAGAGCCGACGACTCCGACCTGTGCTGGGCGGTCGCCGGACGCGATGCCGCCAAGCTCGGCCGGGTCCTCGCCGGGGTCGGGTGCACTCCGCCCGAGACGTTGACGGCCGACGTCGGCGACACCGCATCGCTGGCGGCGATGGCAAGTCGGACGCGGGTCGTGCTCGATCTCGTCGGCCCCTACACGCTCTACGGCACCCCGGTGATCGAAGCCTGCATCGAGAACGGGGCGCACTACATGGACCTGACCGGTGAGATCCCGTTCGTGCGGCGGACGATCGACGCCTTCCATGATCGGGCCGCGGAGGCCGGCGTCAAGGTCGTCCAGGTCAGCGGCTTCGAGGCGCTGCCGCCCGACCTCACCGTCCTGCTCGCCGCCGAGACGGCGCGCGAGCGCTGGGGCGAGGAGCTCGCCGAGGCCGACGCAGTCGTCACCGCCCGCCAGCCCGCCGGCCGGATCGGCGCCGCCGACATCATCTCCGGCGGCACGATGCAGAGCATGGCCGAGGTGATCGGCGGCGATGGCGCCGCCGAGATGAGCGACGCCGCAGCGCTGATCCCCGATCCCGAGCTCGCCGCCGCGGTTCGGCGCGTCAGCCCGATCTCGCTCGCCCCGCGCGCGAGCGCACGCGGCGACGCGATCGCTCCGATGTCGCCGGCCGCCTTCATCAACCCGGCCGTGATCCAGCGCACCGCCCACCTCGTCGCGGCTGACGACGGTGGTCGGCCGACGCCCTTCCGCTACCGCGAGGGTATGGCCATTCCCGGCAGCGCCGCAACGCTGCCGCTGCGCTACGCCGCCGCCGGCGCGCTCGGCGGCGTCCAGGGAACCCTGTCCCTCCTCTCCCGCGCCCAGCCCGGTCTGCGGCTGCGGGCGGCCTCGTTGATGCGGCGGCTGTTCCCTTCCTCGGGCTTCGGCCCGACCGGCGACCGCCTCGACGAGTGGTCCTGGCAGCTCGGCGTCGACGCTGAGACGACCGGCGGTCACTATCTCCGCGTCGATCTCGACGCCGACGGCCACCCCGGCTACCTGGCGACGGCGAGGATGCTCGGCGAGGCCGGGATGCTGCTCTCCGAGGACGGGGCGACGCCGGAGCGCGCCGGCTGTCTGACCCCGGCCGCGGCGCTCGGAACTGGCAGCCTCGATCGATTCAAACTGGCGGGGATGCGCTTCTCCGTCGTCTCATGAGTGCGGAGCGAACAAGCGTGCATTTCTGGTTCTTTCGCGCAGTGAGCGAAGCGCGAACGGTGTTTCGTGTGTTGGAGGGAGAGAGATGAGGCGAAGGACGAAGATCCTGATCGGCGCCGCGGTGCTGATCCTTCTGCTTGGAGCGGGTAGCGCCGAGGCGCTCAGAATCCGCGCCGGCGACCTGCTCGTGATCGGCGATGGGGGGTTCCGGCCGACCAAGTTGCCGAAGCACCACAACGCTCCGATCACCATCTACGGCGGCGGCCACATCGAAACCGTCTCCGGTGACCCACCGCCGATCATCGACACGATCACCTTCGAATTCGACCGCCACGGCGCGGTCGACACCACCGGCCTGCCGGTCTGCACGAAGGGGAAGCTCGAGGCGACGACGGTCCAGGGCGCCCGACACATGTGCCCGGGAGCGATCGTCGGCAAGGGTGAGGGGAGCGCCCTGGTGACGTTCCCCGAACAGGCGCCGTTCAAAGTCTCCTCGCCGATCACGGTCTTCAACGGCCCGCGCAAGAACGGCAACCCGACCGTATTCGCCCATGCCTACACGACCGTCCCGGTTCCGACCACCTTCGTCGTCCCGGTGGTGATCGAAAAAATCAACAAAGGCGTCTACGGCTACCGGACAGAAGCGAAGATTCCGCGAATCGCCAACGGCTACGGGATACCGATCTCGGGCAGTCTGACGATCGGCAAACGCTGGACCTACAAGGGAAAGCGCCACAGCTATGTCAACGCCCGCTGCGAAACGGGAAGGCTTCAGGCCCGCGGCCTGTTCACGTTCAAGAACGGGATCGTCCTGCGGGGGACCTTCTTCAAACCCTGCCAGGTAAGCGGCGACTGACTCCGGGGGAGGGGATCACGAGGCGCCGGCGTGCAGCTCCGGCGTCCTCGTGCCGCCCCGTTGCTGCTCGGTGCGGTCGACGAGGTCGAAGAAGTAGTCGTTGCGGCCACGGCGGACCGGGCGCGGGAACAGGCGCCGGGCGCGGCGGTGGGCGCCGGCCGCGGCCCGGAACGTCGCCTCGTGGATCGGGCCCCAGGGGATGCCGAAGATCTCCCTGACCCGCGGCGGCAGGGTCCCCTTGATCAGGTGGTTCTGGATCGCGAGGTTGCCCCGCGCGAGGGGCGGTACCGGCTGCTCGAACGCGCAGAGCGGCGCCATCTCGAGCGCGTGCGAAGTCGCTCTCAGCTCCGGTGAGGCGATCTTTGCCTCGAACCAGGCCTCGAACTCCGCATAGCTCGCCGGCATCTCGCTGCGCTCGAGGTGGAAGAGCTCGCCGAATCGGACGTAGTCCTGCCAGAGGCCCTCGCGTTCGTCGTCGGAGAGTCGGCGGACCATCGTCTCGTACATCGCGCGCCCGGAATCGGCGATCACCGCCAGCGTCCACAGCATCAGATCGGGATCGTAGGCCGAGTAGGGGGTGCCGGCCGGGTGGATGCCCGCCGCCTCGGGCAGGGTCCCGTTGACGGTCTCGTGCATGCGGTGGACCTTCGCGAGCTCCTCGTCCGCCTCGGCCCTGGTGCCGAGGAAGATCGTCTCCTGGATCTTGGCGGTGCGGGCGAGCCGTTGGAACGGGCGGTCCTTCGACCTTGTGCTCAGCATCGTCCCGGTGTAGGTCAGCGGTTCGAGGGCGCCGATCAGCAGCGCCCGCTGCCCGTAGAGCAAACCGACGGCGCGGTCGCCGTGGACGCGGCGGGCCACCGATCGGCCCGGCGGAAAGTAATAGGCCTGGGAATCGGCCTCGGACATCTCGCCGGGGATGCTACTCGGCGGCCGGCGGTTCGGCTGCAACGACCAGTGCCGTCGCGGAGGCGATCAGCGATGGGGCCGGCGGCGCGTCGTCCAGCTCGTGCGCGGCGAAGATCTCGTCGAGGTCCTCGCGGGTGAGCGTCTCGCGCTCCAGCGCGTTGGCGGCGAGGTCGTCGAGGCAGTCGCGGTTCGCCGCCAGCAGCGCCCGCGCCCGGCGATGCGCCTCGCGGGCGAGCGTCATCGCCGCCATGTCGACGTCGCGCCGGGTTCGGTCCGAGAGGGCGTAGTCGCCGGTCGGCAGCGCGATCGGCGGCGCGCCGTCGGCGTCGAGCGAGACCCCCATCCCGAATTCGGAGACCATCTGCTTGCAGACCGAGTGGACCCGCATCAGGTCGTCGACGGCGCCGGAGAAGGAGGCGTCGAAGACCTCCTCCTCGGCGGCGCGGCCTCCGAGAAGGGTCACGATCTCGTCGAGCAGCTCCTCGCGCGAGCGCAGGTAGGTGTCTTCCTGCGGCGAGTGGCCGACGAACCCGAGCGCCGGGCCGCGCGGGACGATGCTGAGGATCTCCGGGGGGTCGAGCCCGAGCAGCCTGCGGCAGAGCGCGTGTCCGGCCTCGTGGTAGGCGACGATCCGCCGCTCCTTCTGGTTCAGGCGCCGGGCCTGCTGGGAGCCGACCGACTGTCGCAGCAGGGCCTCGTCGAGGTCGACCCGCGCGATCCATTCGCGGCCGGCGCGGCCGGCGATGATCGCCGCCTCGTTGAGGGAGTTGGCGAGCTGGGCGCCGGTCATCCCGGTCGTCTTGCGGGCGACGTCGGTGAGGTCGAGGTCCGGCCCCAGGGGCTTATCCTTCGAGTGGGCGCGGAGGATCGCCTCGCGGCCGTCGCGGTCCGGCGCCGAGACGAGGACCTGGCGGTCGAAGCGGCCTGGCCGGAGCAGCGCTTTGTCGAGCTTGTCGACGTAGTTGGAGGCGGCGATCACGATCACCGTCCCGGGGTCGCGCTCGAACCCGTCGAGCTCGACCAGCAGCTGGTTGAGAGCCTGCTCGCGCTCGCTGGTGCCTCCGTCGCCGCCGCTGCTGCTGCGGGCGCCGCCGATCGCGTCGAGCT
>DASXBC010000176.1:0-3948 GCA_036406355.1 Solirubrobacterales bacterium
CGAGAGCGCCGACTCGAGCAGCATGTTGTTGGCGATGTTGAGGGCGAAGAAGACGATGATCGTCGACAACAGGTTCGGCAGCAGCTCGCCGAACATCACCCGCAGCGGCCCGGCCCCCTGGGCGACGGCGGCCTCGACGAACTCTTTCTCGCGCAGCGCGAGCACCTCGCCCCGCAGCGGCCGCGCCATGTAGGGGACGTAGACGACGCCGATGATCAGCGTCGGGATCCAGATCGAGGTGCCCGAGATCGAGATCGGGCCGATCTGGAGTCCGCCCACCGCCAGCGCGGTTCCCAGCGCGATTCCGAGCAGCAGGACGGGGAAGGCCCAGATGATGTCGAGGCCGCGGGCGATGACCGCATCGATCCAGCCGCGGTAATAGCCGGACAGCAGCCCGAGGACGATCGAGAGCAGGGTGGTTATCAGCGCGGCGGCGAGGCTGATGAAGAGCGAGGTCCGCCCCCCGTACATCAGCCGGACCATCTCGTCGCGCCCGAGGCGCCCGTCGGCGCCGAGGAAGAACTTGCCCCCGGCCTTGAACCAGAGGGGCCCGATCGGCTGCCCGTCGGGGGTGACGACGTCGCGCTTTTCGCCGTCGACGGTGACCTTTTCGAGGGTGTGGGTGTCGTTCGGGCCGGATTCGGCGACGTGCGTGCTCCAGAGCGGCGCGGCGAGGCAGAAAAGAACGATCAGGACGAACAGCCCGAGGAAGGCGAGCGCGACGCGGTTCTGCCGCAGCCGCGCCAGGGCCAGGCGCCAGGGACTGCGGCCGGGCGCCGCTCCGTCGATCGGGGCAACCCCGTCCACCGGCGCGGGTTGGAGCTCGGTGGCCACACCCCTATTGTGAACCAGCCGTAACTGCTACTTGAACTGGAAGCTCGTCAGGTCCTGGCCGAAGGTCGGGTTGAAGATGATCTTGTCGAGGTCGATTTCACTCGAGACGAACGTGGTCAGCGTGCGCTGCCCGTAGGGCGCCCAGGGCGCTTGTTCCATGTATTCGCGGTCCAGTTCGGAATATTCCGCTTCCTGTTCGGGGCCGAGTTGTTCGCTCCGCAGCTTCGCGATTTTCGCGTTCAACTTCGGGTCGTTGATGTTGGCGAAGTTGTTGTTGTTGGTCGGAAGGATGCTTTCGCCGGCCAGCAGCGGCTGGAAAAAATCGTTGGGGTGCGGGTAGTCCTGATACCAGTCGACCCAGCCGGTGTCGAGGTCGGGCGTCGTTTTGTTGCCGATGATCGTGAAGTAGTCATCCGGGTTGATGATTTTCAGCTTCGAGTTGAACCCGAGTTTCTTCAGCTGGTCCTGGTAGTAGGCGCCCGCTTCTTCCTGCGTCGGTTCGCTGTCGGTCCAGACCGTGATGTTGGTGTCCGAGGGTTTGGCTTCGGCGATCAGTTCCTTCGCCTTCGCCATGTTGTACGGATAGAGATCGAAGGTCTTGTGGCCCGGGATCCCTTCGGGGAGCACCTGCCGGAGCTGTTTCAACGATCCTGCGTAGATCCGTTCGAGGGCTTCGCTGCTGACGGCGTAGTTGACGGCCTGGCGCACCTTGAGGTTGTTGAACGGCGCCCTCGTCATGTTCATCCAGAAGTAGTAGACGTTCGGGGTCCCCGGCTCTTCGCGCAATTGGGTGCCTTTGAATTTGTTCACCGTCTGCTGGTAGAGGCCGGGTGGGATCAGGGCCTGCATCCACTGCGTCGTGCCGCGTTCGACTTCGCTGACCTGGGTTGCGGTGTTGCGGACGATCTTGATGTCGATCTTGTCGAGGTGGCCGCTCGGCAGTTCGGGCAGCAGCTTCGAGTTGTTTTTCAGCCACTCGGGGTTGCGTTCGTATTTCCAGCCGCTACCGGGATCGGAGCTGACGATCTCGTACGGTCCGCTGGCCGGCGGCGGGTCGGCGGAGAGGTTCTTGATCGGTGTGTTGGGGGGAAGCGGCGCGACGAACATCAGCCCCAGCTCGTTGTTGAAGGTTCCCCGCGGTTCGGTCAGGTTGATGACGATTTCACCGGTCTTGTCATCTGTCTTGATGCCGGGGATCGGGCCCTTCTTGGTCTTCTGGAATTCTTCGGCGCCGACGATCGACGTGTAGAAGGGAGAGCCGCCCGAGTTGAGCTGGATCATCCGTTCGACCGCGAACCTGAAGTCGGAGGCCTTGATCGGAGTCCCGTCCGAATACTTGAGGCCCTTAGTAAGCATCAGGGTGTAGGTCTTGCCGCCGTTGCTGATCTTGGGCATGCTGGTGGCGAGGCCGGGGACGACCTTGCTGCCCGCCTCGCCGCCGGCGTGGGCATAGGTAAGGAGCGGGATATAGGTGTCGTACATCGCCGTCCAGCCTTCGGCGGTGTACGAGAGGGCCGGGTCGAGGTAGTCGGGGAATCCGGAGAAGGTGCCGATCAGCGTGCCGCCCTCCTTGCCGCCGGATTCGCTGCTGCCGCATGAAGCGAGACCGACTCCCGCTGCGATGAAGAGGACCGAAATCGCCAGTACTGCCGCAAGCTTTCTCAACGCCTGACCTCCGAATTGGGTTGAGTCGATTTTTCGCCCTCGGACGCGGTGGACCTTCCCGCAGGGATCAACTCCAGGATAGTCTCGCCCGAGGCGTCGGCGCTGTCTGGACCGGCGTCGCCGCCCGCATTCGACGCGATCGGCCACCTGGTGCCGAGTAGCGGGGCCGCGACGATCGCCGTCGCCACGACTCCGACGCCGGCCACCAGGAACGTCGCCCGCGGGCTGAACCCGGTCGCGATCAGGCCGCCGAGGACGTAGCCGACCCCCGGGGTCGCCGAGCCGATGGATTCGAGCACCCCGATCACCCGCGCCTGCATCGTCGGGGCCGTCAGCTCCTGGACGGCGCTCATCACCGCCACCCACTGGACCCCGTTGCCGGCGCCGCCGACCACCGAGGCGAGGCAGGCGATGGCGAGTGTCTGCGCGGCACCGGTCCCCAGGTACCCCGCCCCGACCGCGATCGTGCTGAAGAAGAGGAGGAACGGCAGCGGGGCCCGGCGCAGCGCGGCGAAAACGATGCTCCCGATGACCATCCCGACCCCCCAGCTGCCGAGCAGGAGCCCGTAGCCCGTATCCCCCGCGCCGAGGGTGTCCTTGGCGAAGACGACCTCGATCGGGATCACCGCCGAGAAGAAGACGAAGGCCGCGGCCTGGGCCGCGAGCAGCCTCCTCAGGGTCGGGTTGTGGCGGATGTAGCCGGCCCCTGCCCGCACCCGCGCACTCAGGCGCCCGGGTTCGGATTCCGCATGGGGCAGCGGGCGGGCGGTGAGCATGATCCAGCCGATCGCGTAGAAGGAGACCGCGTCGAGCAGCAGCGCCGATTGGACGCCGAAGGCGGCGATCACGGCGCCGGCGAGGACCGGTCCGACCGCGGCGCCGCCGGTGAAGGCGAGGTTCAGGATCGCGTTTCCGGCTCGCAGCTCGCCCTCAGGCTCGAGCATCGCGGCGCTGACCGATCGCGTCAGCGACTTTGCGGTCAGCGCCAGGGCACCGTCGACCGTCGCCACAGCGACCACGGCCGCGAGCGAGAAGTGATCTGCGAGGAGCGCCAGGGCGGCGAACGCCGCCGCCTCGAACGCGTAGAGCGCCGGCAGGACGAAGCGGGGCGGGGGCCGCTCGAGCCTGGCGACGACGACCGGCGTCAGCAGCGCCGGCACGAACCCGGTCCCGATGAAAAGCAACGTCGTGGCCATCGCGCTGCCGGTCTGCTCGAAGACGAGGACAGAGAGGGCGACGATCCCGAGCCAGTCGCCGAGCTCGTTGACGGCGTAGGAAAGGACCAGGCGTCGGAAGGCCGGGCGGCGCAGCGCGTCTGTCAGGCGTGGAGAGGCCATCTAAATTTGCAACGGTTTGCACAAGTTCTGGTGCATTTGCACAAGTTTCAGCCAAGATGTGCTAGAAACCTCCCAGGAAGCGAATCGATCTTCGCTCGAAGCTATGCAAAAG
>DASXBC010000177.1:0-5830 GCA_036406355.1 Solirubrobacterales bacterium
GGCCCGCGGAGCTTGTCCCAACTGTCGTGTCGGGCCGCCGCTCCTCAGCGCAGCGGCCGGCGCAACGTCGTCACCAGCCGTTCGAGCGCGTCCTGGTCGGGTTGGACCGGGGTTCCCCGCCGTTTGATCGCCACCCAGATCAGGAGGGTGCTCACGATCGGGCCGCCGATTCCCAGCGCGAGGAAGGCCGGCAGGGTGTCGATCCTGGTGGTCATCCATTCGAAGTTCATCCCGAAGAAGCCGGTCATGAACGTCAACGGGAGGAAGATCGTCGCGACGACCGTCAGCCAGTAGATCGTCTCGTTCATCCGCAGGTCCATCACCTTCGCCATCGAGTCCGATGCCGCGTCGATCCCGTCGATCAGCCGATTGAGCTGTTCGTACACCCGTTCGAAGTACCGTTCGCTGTCGGATTCGAGGCCCCTGACCTGGCCGATCTCCTGTCCCATTCGCTCGAATCTGCCCCGCAGCGGGCTCAGCCTGCGCCGCATTCTCGTCAGCCTGACGCTGATCGCCCGCAGCGTCCCGGCCCGCACCCGCGCGTTGCCGGTTTCCCCGGCCAGCAGCTGTAGACCCTCGAGCGCGAGCTCGGTCGCTGTGAGGGCGTCGAAGGCGGTCGCGACCATCGCGTCGAGGACGACGTAGACGACGTATTGCTCACTGCGTCCCTCCGGGCTGTATTCGGGCAGATAGTCCGGCAGCGAGACGGACTCGCGGTGGACGGTGAGGATGAAGTCGCCGTGGACGAGGACGTTGACCTCGATCGCTTCCATCCATTCTTCTTCCTCACGCGCAGCGTCCGGATCCAGGTAACAGTGGAAGGGAAAGACAACGTGGTCGCTGTCGGCGTGGAACTTCCGCGAGGGCTTGCCGACGTGGCCGAAGCTGAGCAGCGGCCGCAGCGCGTGGGGCGGGATCTCGAACGTCTCGCCGATCTCCTTTTCGTCGTGCTCGTCGGAGCAGACGTCGGCCCAGAAGAAGTGCCCGTCGGAGCGCAGGGCCTCGATCCGCTCGCGGGCGCCCGCGCCGAGACCCTCGACGATCTCGCTCATCGGGGACGAGGCTAGGCGTCGGACCGGATAGCCTCCCGGGCCGCGGCCCCGGCCGCATCGCAAAGCCAATAGCCCGGAGGACCCAGCCACATGTTCGTTTCCAAGGCCGCCGTCGTCGGCGGCGGCACAATGGGCGGCGAGATCGCGCAGGCGATCGCCACCGCCGACATCCCGGTCGTCGTCAAGGACATCGACCAGAAGTTCGTCGACGCCGCCGTCGAGAAAGCACGCGCTATCACCGAAGGCAAACTCACGCGCCTGGTCGAAAAGGAGAAACTGACCCAGGAGGAGGCCGACGGCCGGCTCGACGAGGTCCTCGGCAGGATCGTCGGCGCCACCACCTACGAGGAGTTCTCCGACGTCGACTTCGTGATCGAGGCGGTCCCGGAGAAGATGGAGATCAAGCAGGCCGTCTTTCGCGAGCTTGACGCGGTCACCCCCGGCCACGCGATCCTCGCCTCGAACACCTCCTCGCTATCGATCACCGAGATCGGCGAAGCGACACTGCGGCCGGAGAAGGTCGTCGGGTTCCACTTCTTCTACCCGGCCTCGGTGATGCCCCTGATCGAGGTGATCGTCGGCGAAGAGACCACACAGGAGACCGCGACCGCCGCCTACAACTTCGCCCAGGCGATCCGCAAGCAGCCGATCGTCTGCGGCGAGGTTCCCGGCTTCGTCGTCAACCGTGTCCTGATGGCGACGATGGGGGAGATCTGGCGCGCCCAGGAGGAGCAGGGTCTCTCGCTCAAGGCGATCGACGACGCGATCCTCGGAGCCAACCTGGCGCCGATGGGGCCGTTCTTCCTCACCGACCTGCTCGGCCTCGACGTCGCCCTCCACACCGCCGAACACCTCGCCGACTCCTACGGCGAGAGCTTCTACGTCCACCGGGGCCTCCAGCAGCTGGTCGCCGACGGCAAGCTCGGCGCCAAGAGCGGCGGCGAGGGCTTCTACAAGGATGGCGAGCAGACGATTCCCGGCGACGCCGAGCCTGACCCCGACGAGCTGATCGCGATGTTCTCCGGCCGCGCGCTGATCGAGGCCTGCAGCCTCGTCGAAGAGGGCGTCTGCTCGATCCGCGACATCGACGTCGGGATGATGGCCGGCTCCGGACTCGACCCGCGCAAAGGCCTGCTGCCGCCCTTCTGGCGCGCCGACGTCGAGGGCCTCGACGAGGTGCTGGAGCGGATCGAGAACCTCGAGGAGCGCTACGGCGAGCGCTTCGCGCCGCCGGTCCTGCTCAGGCGCCTCGTCGCCCAGGGCCGCCTCGGGCTCAAATCGGGGCAGGGGTTCTATCCCTACCCGCAGGCCGATGACGGCGACCAGGCGGAGACCGTCAAGCTCGAGACCCGCGACTCGGTCGCGATCGCCTGGCTCGCGAACCTGCCGATGAACGCGATCTCGCCCGACGTGATCCGCGACCTGAAGGCGGTCTGGGAGCGGGTCAAGGCGGCCGATGGGGTCGGGGCGATGGTGATCGTCTCCTCGATTCCACTCGTCTTCTCCGCCGGCGCCGACATCAAATCGTTCACCCGGCTCGATCAGTCCAGCGGCAAGGAGATGGCCGACTCGGCCCACGCGCTGCTGCGCGAATTCGGCCAGAGCTCGGTTGCGACGATCGCCGCGGTCAACTCGATCGCCTTCGGCGGCGGCTGCGAGCTGGCAATGGCCTGCGACGTCCGGATCGCCGCCGAGGCGGCCGTCTTCGGCCAGCCAGAGATCAAGCTCGGGATCATCCCCGGGTTCGGCGGGACCCAGCGGCTGCCGCGGCTCGTCGGCCCCAACAAGGCGCTCGAGATGAACCTGGTCGGCGACGCGATCCTCGCCGAGGAGGCACTCGAGTTCGGGCTCGCCAATCGCGTCGTCCCCGACCACGAGCTGTTCGAGACGGCGCTGATGTGGGGGCGAAAGCTCGCCGGCCAGGCTCCGGTCGCCCGCGAGCAGATAAAGCTGGTCTCCGACGGCGCCGACCTCGACGAGGGCATCGAGGCCGAGAAGGCCGGCTTCGCCGCCGCCTTCGGCAGCGAGGACGCGAAGGAGGGAATCGCCGCCTTCCTCGGCAAACGCAGCCCCAGGTGGAGCGGCCGGTAACAGCCGGGGGCGCCGCGCGCCTCGCCGAGCTCGTCTCCGGCTCGGAGACGGTCGTCGCGCTGACCGGCGCCGGCGTCTCTGTGCCCTCCGGCATCCCCGACTTCCGCACCCCGGAGACCGGGCTCTGGGCGAACGTCGACCCGATGGAGGTCGCCCACATCGACGTCTTCGACCGCGACCCGGCCCGCTTCTGGTCCTACTACAGGCCGCGCTTTCACTCGCTCGCCGACAAGCGGCCCAACGCCGCCCACGAGGCGCTGGCCGAGCTCGAGCGCCGCGGCGTTCTCGCCGGCGTCATCACCCAGAACATCGACCGCCTTCACCGGGCGGCGGGCTCCGAGGAGGTCGTCGAGGTCCATGGCTCGATCGAGACCTCGAGCTGCAGGCGCTGCGAGGCGACCTACGCGCTCGAGGAGGTCGGGTCGCTCTTCGACCGGGATGGCGTCGCCGTCTGCGCCGATTGTGGCGGCCCGGTCAAGCCCGGCGTCGTCCTCTTCGGCGAGCTGCTTCCCGAGGCGGCGATGCGGCGCGCCCAGGAGCTGGCGGCCGCGGCCGACCTGATGCTCTGCGTCGGCAGCTCGCTGGTCGTCCACCCGGTCGCCGGCCTGCCCGGGATCACGCTCGCGACCGGGGGCCGGCTGGCGATCGTCACCAAGGGCCCGACCCCCTATGACGGCGACGCGGTCCTCAGGCTCGACGGCGAGGTCGACGAGGAGCTGGGGGCGCTGGTCGAGGCGCTCGGCCGGTTCAGTACCTGACGCCGGCGGCGGTGCAGGCGTCGGTGATCGTCACCGAGCGCGGCACGTCATAGCCTGCGGCGCGGCGGCAGATCTGCTTCGCTTCGGCGCCGCAGCCGACGATCGGTTCGGCCCCGACCCGCCCGGCTACCGCGACTTCGATGCAACCGGAATGGGCGCCGCCGTGTTCGTCGAGCAGCGGTGTCTCGTTGTGGGAGGGGACGAACAGCAGGGCCAGAAGGGCGATCGTGGTGATCACCAGGCCGGCCACGACCACGTTCCTCTCCCGTGAGGTCAGCTTGCGCAGCGGGGTGTTGACCGTCCTGTAGTGGCCTTCGAGAGGCATTGCCGCAGCATAGGCCCCGATCGGGGCCGAATCTGATCCACCAGGGAGAAAGATCGGCGCCGATCTTTGGACGCGTGTACGTAGTCGGGGTGGGCGTGTGCCGGAAGGCTTCCTCGTGGCAATCGCACGCCGGGCGCCTGCCCGCGACGACGAAAGGAAGCAATGGATTTGTTCGCAGCATTGGATACGGGCAACAACGCCTGGCAGCTGACGGCGGCAACCCTTGTCGGCCTGATGAGCATCCCTGGCCTGATGGTCCTCTATGGCGGCGTGATGCAGAAACGGTGGTCGGTGAACTCGATGATGATGTCGTTCGTCGGCTTCGCGATCGTCGTCATCCTCTGGTGCCTGTTCGCCTTCAAGATGGGCTTCGGGGAGCCGATCCACCTCGCCGACAGCGGCTTCTTCGGCAATTTCTGGGGCAAGCCGGAATCGATCCTCAGCAGCTCCGGCCTGCTCGGCACGGCTCACATCCCTGAGTACGCCGAACTCGAATTCTCCTTCCCCCAGTCGACCCTGGCCTACTTCCAGATCGTCTTCGCGGCGATCACGCCGCTGCTGATGCTGGGCTCGGTGCTCGGCCGGATCAACTTCAAGGCGTGGATCCCGTTCGTCGCGCTCTGGACCGTGTTCATCTACACGATCAACGCCTTCCTGATCTGGGGCGGCGGCTTCTTCGCCCAGCACGGGGCGGTCGACTTCTCCGGCGGCTACGTCATCCATCTCGCGGCCGGGGTCTCCGGCTTCGTCGCCGCCTGGGTGATCGGCCCGCGCCTCCAGCGCGACCGCGAGGTCGACGCGCCGAACAACCTGGCGATGGTCGCGGTCGGGGCCGGTCTGCTGTGGCTGGGCTGGAACGGCTTCAACGGCGGCGACTGGTACGAAGCGGGCGAAATCGCCTCCGGCGCGGTGCTCAACACCAACCTCTGCACCGCGGTCGCGCTCCTCGTCTGGGTCGCCTGGGACTATCTGACGGGACGCAAACCGAGCCTGATCGGCAGCGTCAATGGGATGATCGTCGGCCTCGTCGCGATAACCCCCGCCGCCGGCTTCGTCAACGGCTGGGGCGCGATCGTGATCGGCGTGGTCGGGGCGACGATCGTCTACTTCGCGCTCAACTACCTGAGCCGGGTGGCGCCATTCCGCGGTGTAGACGACACCCTCGGCGTCGTCTACACGCACGGTTTCGCTGGGCTCACCGGCGGGCTGCTCGTCGGCGTCTTCGCCAACAGCGCGATGGCCGAAACGGTCCTCGCCGGAACGATCTCCGGCGGCGGCCTGCACCTGCTCGGCTGGCAGGCGCTGACCGCACTCTGGGTGATCGTCTTCTCGGGGGTCGGGACGTTCATCCTCCTCCGGCTGGTCGGCCTGTTCATCCCGCTGCGGATGACCGAGGAGGAAATGGAGATCGGCGACGTCGCCGTCCACGGGCACGAGGTCTACCCGTCGGACGTCCCATCGCTCGGCTACCCCGACGGAATCCCGGCCCGGCCGCAGCCGGCGCCGGCGCCGGCTCCCGGGGGCGCCGCCTAGGACCCGCGCGGGCCCCCTCCCGCCCACGTTCTCGGACCCGCCCCGGCCTCTCCTTCCGGGGCGGGTCCGTC
>DASXBC010000178.1:0-4114 GCA_036406355.1 Solirubrobacterales bacterium
TCGCCTCCGAGTACTACGCCTCGGTGATCCTCGACCGCTCCGAGAAGAAGCTGCTGGCGCTGGTGTCGGCCAGGGGCGGAATGGACATCGAGGCCGTCGCCGAGGAGGACCCGGCGGCGCTGGTCAAAGAGCACATCGACCCGACCCGGCCGTTCACGGCCGCGGCGGCGCGGCCGATCGTCGACGCCGCCGGCCTCGACGAGGACGTTCGCGAGGCCGCCGCCGAGGTGCTGGCGAAGCTGGCCGATGTCGCCTCGAGCGAGGACGCGACCCTGATCGAGGTCAACCCGCTGATCGTCACCGCCGGGCGCGACGTCCTCGCCCTCGACGCCAAGGTGACGATCGACAACAACGCGGTCTTCCGCCACGAGGATCTGGCCGCCGAGGCCGAGGAGGACGACGACCCCCAGGAGGCGATGGCGAAGGAGAAGGGGCTCACCTACGTCAAGCTCGACGGCAACGTCGGCATCCTCGCCAACGGCGCCGGGCTCTGCATGTCGACGCTCGACGTCGTCGCCCAGGCCGGCGGCCGCCCCGCCAACTTCCTCGACGCCGGCGGCGGCTCGAAAGCGGAGGCGATCGTCGATGCGCTGACCGTGATCACCTCCGACGAGAAGGTCACCGCGATCCTCTTCAACATCTTCGGCGGCATCACCCGCTGCGACGAGATCGCGAAGGGGATCGTCACCGCGTCGGGCGAGATCGACCTCGAGGTGCCGCTCGTCGTCCGCCTCGACGGCACCAACTCCGAGGAGGGGCTGGCGATCCTCGCCGAGGCCGCCCTCCCGAACCTGCACCAGGAGACGACGATGCTCGACGCCGCCCGCAAGGTGGTCGAACTGGCAGGGGCCGACTGATGTCGATCATCGTCGGTGAGGACACCAAGCTCGTCGTCTCCGGCCTGACCGGCCGCGAGGGCTCCTTCCACGGCCTCCGCAATCGCTCCTACGGGACCTATCTGGCGGCCGGCGTCACCCCCGGCAAGGGGGGGCAGGACGTCGAGGGCGTTCCGGTCTTCGACTCGATCGAGGACTCGGTGAAGGAGGCCGGCGCCAACACGTCGATGATCTTCGTCCCGGCGCGGTTCGCCGCCGCGGCGATCGAGGAGGCGGTCGAGTCCGGTGTCCACACGGTGATCGCGATCACCGAGGGCATCCCCGTCCTCGAGATGCTGCGGATCTACTGGCAGGCGAAGGAGGCCGGGGTGAGGCTGATCGGGCCGAACTGCCCCGGCGTGCTCTCGCCCGGCAAGGCGAACGTCGGGATCATCCCCGCCCAGTTCTTCGACCCCGGCAAGATCGGCGTCGTCTCGAAGTCGGGCACGCTCACCTACCAGATCGGCAACGAGCTGAAGCAGGCCGGCGAGGGCAACTCCTCGATCGTCGGCATCGGCGGCGACCCGATCGTCGGCTCCGACTTCATCGACATCCTGACCCTGTTCGAGGCCGATCCCGAGACCGAGCTGATCGTGATGGTCGGTGAGATCGGCGGCGACGCCGAGGAGCGCGCCGCCGAGTTCATCGAGTCCGAGGTCTCGAAGCCCGTCGTCGCCTACATCGCCGGCTTCACGGCGCCGCCCGGGAAGCAGATGGGCCACGCGGGGGCGATCATCTCGGGCTCCTCGGGGACCGCGCAGGCGAAGAAGGAGGCGCTCGAGGCGAAGGGCGTCAGGGTCGGGGAAAGCCCGACCGAGACCGCCCGGCTGGCGGTAGAGGCGCTGAGGGGACTCGGGAACGGCGCCTGAGCCGCCGCCCAGACTGCAACTCTTGGCGGCCTTCCGTGTCTCGGAAGGGGAAGGCTGATGATCGGCTCCAGAAGCATCAACCTGGCGTGTCTCGCCCTGCTCGGCCTATTGGCCGCGCTCGTGCCATGCTCGAGCGCGCTGGCGCGGGACGTTTACGTCACCAACTCCGGCGACGGGACCGTCACGGTGCTCGAATACCCGAGCAACCACGTCGTCGGGTCGATTCACGTCGGCGGCGAACCCGTCGACGTCGCGATCACGCCCGATGGGCAGGAGGCTTGGGTCGTCGACCAGGCGGGGGCCTCGGTGTCGGTGATCAACACCAAGACCCGCACCGTCATGGCCGGGCCGATCGCGGTCGGCAAAGCGCCGCGCGGGATCGCGATCAGCCCCAACGGCGGCCGCGTCTACGTGACCAACTCCGGCGACGACACGGTCTCGGTCCTCAACCCCGCTACCTTCGGCCCGGTCGGGGAGCCGATCCCGGTCGGCAAAGAACCAGACGGCGTCGCGTTCTCGACCGACGGCGGCACCGCCTTCGTCGCCCAGCGCGGCGGCGGCATCGCCGTGATCGACACCAACAGCGCCGAGATGGTCGACACGATCGACGACTCCTTCGGCCCGTCGCGGATCGCGATGACCCCCGATGGCCGGCGCGGGTTCGTCACCAACCACCTGGCGGAAACCGTCACCGCCTTCAGCACCGCTGCTCGGAGCGCGCTCGACCCGCCGATCCAGGTCGGCGCGGAACCGACCGGGATCGCGATGATCCCGAACGGCTCGTTCGCCTACGCGGCGAGCGCCGTCGACGGAACCCTCACGCAGATCGACACATCGATCGAACTTCCGATCGGGGCACCGATCGAATTCCCCGGCGCGACCGGCGTCGGGTTCACCCCCGACGGCCACCAGGGCTATGTCACCGACGGCGGCGGATCCACGGTCTCGGTCCTGGACCCGAGCCGGAACGCGCCGGCCGGGGCGATCACGGTGGGCGAAAAACCGGTCGCGGTCGCCGTCGTTCCCGACCAGGGGCCAACCGCCGCGTTCTGGGTCTCGCCGGTCGCCTCGCGGCGGGCGAAGAAACGCCTGACCTTCCACGGCAGCAACTCGACCGACCCCGACGGGAAAATTCTCGACTACTCCTGGGACTTCGGCGACCGCGGCAAGGCGGACGGGCCGCAACCGACCAGGTCGCACAGCTACCGGCGGCGAGGCACCTATTTCGTCACGCTCAAGGTCACCGACAACGAGGGCTGCTCGACCGAAACCGTCTTCACCGGCCAGACCGTGTCCTGCCAGGGCAACCCCGCGGCCACGGTCACGGTCCCGATCAAAGTCCTCAACCCGACCGGGCCGAAGCTCCAGGTCACCGGCCGCGATCACCAGCCGATGAGGAGGGTCGTGGTACGGGCCCGCTGTCCGCAGATCGCCTGCTCGCTGCGGGCCGGCGGGATCGTTGTCACCTCGGCGGAAGAAAACGGTCGCAAGGTCCGCCACCTGCGCCGCCTCGCCTCCGCGACGGCGCCGGCGGCGACCCGCGGCTGGCGCCGCCTCGTCGTCCGGGTCCCCGGCCCGACCCGCCACGGGGCCGAACACGCGGTCCTGATCGGCGGCACCGCCAAGGCCCGCGTGGCCGTCACCGCCCGCGATCGGACCAACGAAGTCACGGTCGAGACCAAGGTCGTCAAGCTCGGCCTCTGACGCTCGAGGTCGTTGCTAGGCTCGGCTCTGATGCCCGGAGACACGATCTCATTCGCTCGCGGCGCGCCGAGCGCCGACATCCTGCCGCGCGAGGCGGTCCAGAGGGCTGCCCAGAGGGCGCTCGCGGAGGACTGGGAGCGGGCGCTCTCCTACGGGACCGGCGTTGGCCATCCCGGCCTCGCCCGCTGGGTCGCAGAGCGCCACGGCGACCTCGACCCGTCGCAGGTGATGATCGCCAACGGCTCGCTCGAGGCGGGCGCGATGCTGTTCGAGCACCTGCTCGAGGCGGGCGACCGGGTGATCGTCGAGCAACCGACGTACGACCGCACCCTGCTGCTGCTGCAGCGGCTCGGGGTCGAGCTCGTGCCGGTGCCGCTCGAGGCCGACGGCGTCGACCTCGGCGCCTTCGAGGCCGCGCTCGAGGCGGGGCCGGTCAAGCTCGCCCACATCATCCCCAACTTCCACAACCCGGCCGGCTGCACGCTCTCGGCGGAGAAGCGGGCGCGGCTGGTCGAGCTCGCCGCCGAGCACGGCTTCTGGGTCTTCGAGGACGACCCCTACCGCGAGCTGCCCTTCGAGGGCGAGGCGCTGGAGACGATGCTCTCCCTCGACCGCGCCGACCGCGTCATCCACGCCTCCTCCTTCTCCAAGACGGTCAGCCCCGGG
>DASXBC010000179.1:0-8918 GCA_036406355.1 Solirubrobacterales bacterium
GTCAACCAGCTGGTGATGGTCTCGGCGACGCCGGGGCCGTTCGAGCAGGCCGAGTCGAACCGGGTCGTCGAGCAGATCGTTCGCCCGACCGGGATCGTCGATCCCGCGATCGACGTCCGGGAGACGAAGAACCAGATCGACGACCTGATGAACGAGATCCGCGTCCGCGCCGACGCCGGCGACCGGGTTCTGGTCACAACGCTGACCAAGAAGATGGCCGAGGACCTGACCGCCTACCTGCTCGAGTACGGGATCCGGGTCCGCTACCTGCACTCCGAAATCGACACACTCGAGCGGATCCAGATCGTCCGCGACCTGCGGCTCGGCGAGTACGACGTCCTGGTCGGCGTCAACCTGCTGCGCGAGGGGCTCGACCTGCCCGAGGTCTCGCTGGTGGCGATCCTCGACGCCGACAAGGAGGGCTTCCTGCGCGGCGAGACGAGCCTGGTCCAGACGATCGGCCGCGCCGCCCGCAACGTCAACGGCAGGGTCCTGATGTACGCGGACCGCGAGACCGAGGCGATGGCGGCGGCGATCCGCGAGACCGACCGCCGCCGCGCGATCCAGGTCGCCTACAACGAGGAGCACGGAATAACGCCGGAGACGGTGCGCAAGGGGATCTCCGAGATGGCCGAGTTCCTGGCGATGGAGGATCGGGCGCCGCGCAAACGCCGCGGCCGGCGGGCGGGCGAGTTCAAGGACCCGTCGGATCTCGAGCGGGCGATCGTCGCCCTCGAGGAGGAGATGCTCGCCGCCGCCGACGACCTCCGCTTCGAGGAGGCGGCGAGGATCCGCGACGAGCTCAAGGAGCTGCGCCGCGACCTCGACGGGATGCGAGCCGGGGCCTAGCTACTCAGCCGTCGAGGAAGCGGAGGACGGCCAGCACCCGGCGGTGGTCCTCGCCGCTGGCGGTGAGGTCGAGCTTGGAGAAGATGTTGGTCACGTGCTTCTCGATGGCCCGCTCGGTGACCACCAGCTCGGCGGCGATCGCTGCGTTCGAGCGGCCCTCGGCCATCAGCGCCAGGACCTCGCGCTCACGTGGCGTGAGCTCCTCGAGCGGGTCGTTGCGGCGGGCGCGGCCGAGCATGCTCGATACGACCTCCGGGTCGAGCGCCGAGCCGCCGCTGCCAACTCGGCGGACGGCATCGGCGAGGCTGTCGACGTCGCCGACCCGGTCCTTCAGCAGGTAGCCGAGACCCTCGGCGCTCTCGGCGAGGAGCTCGCGGGCATAGGCGACCTCGACGTACTGGGAGAGGACGAGGACCCCGACATCGGGGAGCTCGTCGCGAATCTCACGCGCAGCGCGCAGGCCCTCGTCGGTGTGGGTCGGCGGCATCCGCACGTCGACCACTGCGACGTCGGGCCTGTGGGCGCGGACCTTGCGCAGCAGGTCCTCGCCGTCGGCGGCAGTGCCGACGACCTCGAGCCCGGCCTCGTCGAGGAGGCGGACGACCCCCTCGCGCAGCAGGGTCGAGTCGTCCGCGACGACTACGCGCATGGGATCCTCGCGACCACCGTCGTCCCCTCGCCCCTCGGGCTGGTGACCTGGAGCCGGCCCTCGAGCGCGGCGACCCGGTCTTCGAGGCCGCGCAGGCCGGTGCCGTCGGCGGGGTCAGCGCCGCCGACCCCGTCGTCACGGACCTCGACCTCGATCGCGCCGTTTTCACGCGCGACCCGCACCGTCGCCGCCTCGGCGCCGGCGTAGCGGGCAACATTGGTCAGCGCCTCGGCGATCACGAAGTAGGTCGCCGACTCGACCGGGCCCGGCAAACGGTCCGAGGGGGTCTCGACGATCTCGACCGGGACCGGGGAGCGGTCGGCGAGGCTGCTCAGCGCGGCCTCGAGACCGCGGTCGCTGAGCACGGCGGGGTGGATGCCGCGGGCCAGCTCTCGCAGCTCCGTGGTGGCCTCATCGAGCTCCGCCATCGCCTCATCGAGGAGCTCGGCCGCTGCTCCGGGGTCGCTCTCCATCTTCGAGCGGACCAGGCGCAGGCTCATCGTCAATGCCACCAGATGCTGCTGTGCGCCGTCGTGGAGGTCGCGCTCGACCCGGCGGCGCTCCGCGTAGCCGGCCTCGACGATCCTGGTCCGCGATGCGCGTAGCTCGGCCACCTTCGCCTCGAGCTCGGCAGTGAGCTGCGCGTTCTCCGCGGTCAGCGCGGTGCGGATCTCCTCGCCGCGGCCGAGCCGCGACCGCAGCAGCCCGATCAGGAACGCGAACGGCATCAGGGCAAACGCGGCGATCGCGGAGGTGAATGCGACGTTCTCGGCGGTATCCGAGACGCCCGCCTGGTTGATTGCGAGCTGGGCCAACAGGATCAGGAACGCGACCGCGCCGGTCAGAATCAGGGGGCTCAGCGCCCGTCGCTCCCGTGGAGCGCTGCGGCGCCAGCGCCGGATGACGAGCACGACGGTCGCGACGATCGCGAGAATCGCGAGCAGCGACTGGGCTGCGTTGATCGCTTCGGACAGCGCCTGGTGTCCTTCGATCAGGATCGGGTTTTCCGGACAGCCGTGACAGCCGTCCTGTTCGGGGTTTGTGAGCAGGCCCCAGGCGACCTGCATGACGGTGGTGACGAAGTACGAGAGCCCGACGATCCCGCGCTGCAGACGGGTTTCGAGCCGGCCGGACGGAAACGAGAGCAGCAGCTGGATCAGGACCGCGTAGGGGAGCGTGCTGAGGATCGAGCCGATCGTGAACGGAATCTGCTCGTTCGACGCCGCCAGGGCCTGGAAGAACCAGGTGAACCCGACTGCGGTCATCAGCGGGCCGATGTTGCTTCCGGGGCGCTGGTCCCATGCGTAGAGGCCGGTGCTGATGAAGCCCCAAGCCGGGACAAGGACCAACGCGAGCTGAAGGCCGCGCGGGCTGGCGTGATCGCTGGTCAGGATCAGGAAGACCGAGCCGACACCGAGCGCGAAGGCGGCAATCGCGAGGGCCACGAGGGCGCGCCGGAGGCCGGTCATGAGATCAGCGCGGCGAGGCTTGCGCCGCTCAACTCCCCCTTTGTGACGAAACCCTGGATCGGACTTGTGGCGATCTCCTCGCCGAAGTCCGAGCTCTCACGGGTCGAGGTGAGGACGATGGCGCGGCGGTGCCCCGCACCACGCAACCGCTCGGCGACCTCGAAGCCGTCGAGGTCGGGAAGCTGGACATCGAGCAGGACGAGGTCCGGGTCGAGGTCGCGGACGGCGGCGATAGCCGCGGCGCCGTTCTCCGCCTCGCCGACGACCACGAACCCGTCCTCCTCGCCGAGCATCCGGCGGGCGCTGAGCCTGAAGCTCGGATGGTCGTCGACGATCAAAACGGACGTAGGCACCGATCGATTGTCCTTCATCCGAAGCCCTTCGGGGGTACGGGTAACCCCACCATCGCCGTACGTCGGACCGTACGCCGAGACGCCTGCCAGCCGCATTGGAGGAGGCCCCTGGCGCTGGGAGCCTGGCTGCGTCAAGTCCACTCTTCCGAAAGGAACCCGATGAAGAACAGGATGAACATCGCAGCCCGCGCAGCCGAATGGAGCGCGACCCATCGCAAGGCAGCCATCTTCGGCTGGCTCGCGTTCGTCGTCGTATCCCTGGCGATCGGCGGGGCTGTCGGCCAGCGCCAGCTCACCGACGCCGAATCCGTGTCAGGTGAGTCCGGCAGGGCCGACGTCGCGCTCGAACGGGCGAAGCTCGCTGTCAACAGCGAGAACGTCCTCGTTCAGAGCGAGAGCGAAAGCGTCGACGATCCCGGGTTCCGATCCGCGATCGCCGACGTCACGAGGAGCGTCGCCGCCCTGCCGGCGGTGAGCAACGTCAGTTCGCCCGTCTCGGGCGGCGGCCAGGTGTCCTCCGACGGACAGTCGGCCCTCGTCGAATTCCAGCTCCCGAGGGACGACGAAGTGGCGGAAGAAAAGGTCGACGGCAGCCTCGACGCCGTCGCCGCCGCCCAGCGTCGCCACCCGGACATCCGGATTGAGGAGATGGGTGACGCCAGTGCCAGCAAGGCCCTGGAAGCCGTCTTCAGCGACGACCTCAGCAAGGCGGAGACGACCTCGCTCCCGATCACGCTGATCATCCTCGTGCTCGCCTTCGGCGCCCTGGTGGCGGCCTTCGTGCCATTGCTGCTGGCGTTCTCGTCGGTGCTGGCGACATTGGGCCTGCTGGCGCTGCCGAGCCAGGTCGTGCCGATGGATCCCAATGTGTCCGCGGTCGTGGTCCTCGTCGGGCTCGCCGTCGGGGTCGACTACTCGCTGTTCTACCTGCGGCGCGAGCGGGCCGAGCGCCGGGCGGGGAGGTCCCCTGAGGCCGCTCTCGCGGCGGCGGCGGCAACCTCGGGCCGCGCTGTCCTCGTCTCCGGGGTCACGGTGATCACGGCGATGGCCGGGATGCTGCTCAGCGGCGACCCGACCTTCATCTCGTTCGCGGTCGCGACGATGACCGTCGTCGCGGTCGCGCTGTTCGCGTCGATCACGGTCCTGCCGGCCGTCCTCTCGGCGCTGGGAGACCGGGTCGAAAAGGGCCGGATCCCGTTCCTGCACCGGATCCGCGGCCGTCGCCGCGGCCGCTCGGTGTGGTCCTCGGTGGTCGACGGGGTGATGCGTCACCCAGCTGCCTCGTTGACCGCCTCGGGCGGTGTGCTGCTCGCCCTTGCGGTTCCGGCGCTCGGCCTGCACACGGTCGTCACCGGCCCCGATGACATGCCGCGAACGATTCCGATCGTCAAGACCTATGACCGCATCACTGAGGCGTTCCCCGGTGAAGCGGCCGGCTCGACGGTCGTCGTCAAGGCAGACGACGTCACCACGGGCCCGGTGGCGGCGGCGATTGGCCGGCTCAAGCAGAGCGCCCGCGAGGATAGGGTCGTCAACGGCCCGGTCACCGAGCGGGTCAGCTCCGACGGCACCGTCGCCTCGATCGAAGTGCCGACCGTCGGCAGCTCGAGCGATGCCACCGCGACGGCGGCGATGGAGCGGGTTCGCAACGAGATCGTTCCGGGCGCGTTCGAAGCAGTTCCCACGGCCGATGTCAACGTGACCGGAGAAGCGGCCGAATCGAAGGACTTCAACGAACAGTTGGCCCAGCGGCTGCCGCTCGTGATCGCCTTCGTCCTCGGCTTCGCCTTCCTGCTGCTGCTGGTGACGTTCCGGTCGCTGGTGGTCCCGATCAAGGCGATTGTCCTCAACCTGCTCTCGGTCGGCGCGGCCTACGGAGTCCTGGTCCTGGTCTTCCAGGATGGTTGGGGGGAGGGCCTGCTCGGGTTCCACTCCAACGGAGGAGTGAGCTCCTGGGTGCCGATGTTCCTGTTCGTGATCCTGTTCGGCCTCTCGATGGACTACCACGTGCTGATTCTGAGCCGGGTCCGCGAGGGCATCGAGCAGGGGATGAGCAGCGACGACGCGGTTCGCGAGGGCATCTCGAGCACCGCGGGGACGGTGACGAGCGCGGCGCTGGTTATGGTCGCGGTCTTCTCGATCTTCGCCACGCTGACCCTGATCGACATGAAGGAGATGGGGGTCGGCCTCGCGGCCGCGGTCCTGATCGACGCGACGATTGTCCGCGCGATCATGCTGCCGGCGGCGATGACGCTGCTCGGCGAGCGCAACTGGTACCTGCCCTCGTCGCTGCGGTGGCTGCCGAGGTTCGGCGGCAATGAGCCGGAGGTGGACCCGGCGCAGGCGTAGGCACAGCCGCCGGATTCGATTGACGAGCGCCGCGGCCGAGCCCGCGGCGCTCGTCTTTTAATCTGAGGCCATGGCGATCGACGTCACCGAAGCGACCTTCGAGAGCGAGGTGATAGAGCGCTCGCGATCGCTGCCGGTCGTCGTCGACTTCTGGGCCGAGTGGTGCGGGCCGTGCCGGACTCTGAGCCCGGCGCTCGAGCAGGCCGAGGCGGCGCGCGGTGGCAAGGTCGTCCTCGCCAAGATCGACACCGACGCCAATCAGGCTCTCTCCGGTCGGTACGGCATCCAGGGGATCCCGGCGGTGAAGGCCTTCCGCGACGGCGAGGTGGCCTCGGAATTCGTCGGTGCGGTTCCGAAGGCGAAGGTGGAGGAGTTCTTCGACTCGCTGGTGCCCTCGCGCGCCGACGAGCTGCTGGCGGCCGGCGACGAGCTTTCGCTGCGGGAGGCCTCGGAACTGGAGCCGCGGCGATCCGACATCGCCGTCGCGCTGGCCCGGCGGCGGCTTGAGCGCGGCGCGGACGACGAGGCGCTGGAGGCGGTCGAGCCGCACCGCGGCGAATTCGCCGCCGACGGGATCGCGTCGCTGATCCAGCTGAAGCGGGCGGGGGTCGCGCCGGAGGCCTTCGAGGCGCTCGAGCGCGGCGACCGCGACGCGGCGCTAGACGGCCTCCTCGAGGCGATCCCGGATGCCGGCGAGGAGACCCGCGAGGAGCTCCGCCAGGCGATCATCGGCATCCTCAGCGAGGGCGACCAGGCCGACCCAGCCGCCCGCGAATACCGCCGCCGGCTGGCCAGCGCGCTCTATTGAGCGCCCCCTCGCCGCCGCTGTGCAAGAAGCGTGGCTATGCGCCCGGCGACCACCTGCGGTTCCCGTTCGAGCCGCCGGGCGGTGACCCGGATCGAGTCGATTCCGGCGAGCTTCAGCTGCTCCTGACGAAGCGGGTCGCTCTCGAACGCGGCTCGCGAGCGGTGGAACTGCCAGCCATCGACTTCAACGGCGAATCTCTCCTTCTCCCAGTAGGCATCGATCTCGAATCCCTCGACGAAGGCATTGACCGCCGGCCGGGCGACCCCTGTCCTCCTGAGCGCGTCCAGCAGCAGGCGCTCCGCCCGGGATCGAGTGAAGGCGGGATCACGGTAAATGCCGAGGGCGTCGCGCAGGGCCGAGACTCCGGAGCGGCCGCGATTGCGGGCCAGCATCGCATCGATCTCGATCAGGTCGAGGAGGCCCAGCCGCTCGGCCCTGTCGACCGAGCGTTGCAGGCACTTTGTCGCGCCGGAGGAAGCGATGTCGAGCAGCGTCCGTGGCACGGCGGTCACCGGAATTCCTTCGCTGCGACCGCGATCGGCCTCCTCCAGTTTCGCGACGCGATGAAGGCCGATTCCGACTCGGGCACGGCCCCTGTTCGGGGCGGTCACTTCGGCCGGGATCGGGCAGGCGGGAAGGAGTCCCCACAGCCAGCCCGCGGATCGATGGCTGAGCAGCGCGCCATGGCCGCAGGCAAGCACCGCGGCGAGGCAGGTTCCGTGGTCGGTGATAGCGGCATGACCGACCGCGTAGACGCCGCGATGCAAACGGTGCAGCCGGCCGCGCTCGACCGCCCGGCCGATCGCCGAGCGGGTGAAGCCCAGCTCGGCCAGCTGCGCATGCGTTGCGACCCCGTACTGAGTTGCCGCCAGCGCCGCAAGTCTCCGACCAGAACGCACTTTGTCCCGCATAGGGTGCATAAGTGCGCTTGCTAGCCAGTTCTCCGCTCGCCGGCGCCCGTCAATCGCCTCGACGGGAACGTCTGTTCGCCTGCGTAGAATCGTTCTCGTGCCCGCCTCTGAGCGAATCGTCATCTCCGGTGCCCGCGAGCACAATCTCAAGGACATCGACGTCGAGCTGCCTCGCGACGCCCTGATCGTCATCACCGGGCTCTCCGGCTCGGGCAAGTCGAGCCTCGCGTTCGACACGATCTACGCCGAGGGACAGCGACGCTACGTCGAGTCCCTCTCCTCCTACGCGCGCCAGTTCCTGGGGCTGATGGAGAAGCCCGACGTCGACTCGATCGAAGGCCTCTCGCCGGCGATCTCGATCGACCAGAAGACGACCTCGCGCAATCCGCGCTCGACGGTCGGCACCGTGACCGAGATCCACGACTACCTGCGGCTGCTCTGGGCGCGGATCGGCACCCCGCACTGCCCCGAGTGCGGGGCCGAGATCACCGGCCAGACCCAGGAGCAGATCGTCGACCGGCTGATGACCCTCGAGGAGGGGACCAAATTCATGGTCATGGCGCCGGTCGTGCGCGGGCGCAAAGGCGAGTACGGAAAGCTGCTCGAGCAGCTCCGCCTCGAGGGCTACTCGAGGGCACTGGTCAATGGTGAGCTGCGTCGCCTCGACGAGGAGATCGTTCTCGACAAGAAGTTCAAACACGACATCTCGGTCGTCGTCGACCGTCTCGTGATGAAGCCCGACCTGCGGCGCCGGCTATCGGAGTCTGTCGAGGCCGCCGCCCGCCTTGCCGCCGGCCTGGTGGAAGTCGAGCTCCTCGGCGAGGGGGCCGAGACGCTGTTGTTTTCCGAGCAGTTCGCCTGTCTCAACTGCGGCACCTCGATCCCCGAGCTCGAGCCGCGGATCTTCTCGTTCAACTCGCCGCACGGAGCCTGCGAGCGCTGCCACGGGCTCGGGTTCCAGCGGGTGATCGACCCGGAGCTGGTCGTTCCCGACCCGACGCTCTCGCTCGAGGAGGGCGCGCTCCAGCCCTGGAACCGCGGCGTCACCTCCTACTGGCGACGGCTGATCGCGGCCGTCGCCGACGACTACGGCGTGGACATCACCAAGCCTTGGTCGAAGCTGAAGAAGTCGGAGCGCGAGATCTTCCTCAACGGGACCGGGGGGGAGCGCCACCAGGTGACCTACACGAACAGGTTCGGCCGCCGCCGTTCCTACCGGGTCCGCTTCGAGGGGATCCTCAACCAGCTCCAGCGCCGCTACGAAGAGACGGACTCGGAGACCAACCGCGAGCGGATCGAGGGATACATGGCCGAGCAGCCATGCCCCGATTGCGGCGGCGCGCGGCTGCGGCCGGAGAGCCTCGCGGTCAAGGTGGGCGGCCTCAGCATCGCCGAGTACAGCGCGCTGTCGGCGAGCGCCGCCGGGGACTGGATCCGCTCGCTCGAGATGAACGAGACCGAGCGGGCGATCGCGCGCCTGATCGTCCGCGAGATCTCCGAACGGCTCGCGTTCCTCGAGAACGTCGGCAT
>DASXBC010000180.1:0-6521 GCA_036406355.1 Solirubrobacterales bacterium
GCTCGAGCTGACCCTTGCGCTCTGCGGCTGTCCGACCCCGGCCGCCCTCGGTGCTTCCCACCTGCAGCGGGTGTCTGCCGCAGCCTTATATTCGGTTTGAATGCCTGAACGAGGCGCTGCCTAGATGGCCCGGCGCATCCCAAGAGACGAATCGCTGAGCCGCGTCCACGGCGTCGGGGCGCTGTTCTCGGCCGCCTACGGCAACGTCGGCTCCTCGATCTACTACGCCCTCGGGGTCACCGCGTCATTTGCGCTCGGGCTGACGCCGATCGCGTTCGTGATCTCCGGCCTGATCTTCGCCGCGACCGCCGCCACCTACGCGGAGGCGACCGTGATGTACCCCGAGGCGGGTGGGTCGTCGAGCTTCGCCCGCCACGCCTTCAACGAGCTCGTCAGCTTCATCGCCGCCTGGGGGCAGATGCTCAACTACACGATCACGGTCGCGATCTCGGCCTACTTCGTGCCCCACTACCTGGCGGTCTTCTGGGAGCCGCTCGGCCACGGGCCCGGGGACATCATCGGCGGCGCGATCCTGATCGCCGGCCTGGCGCTGCTCAACATCCGTGGCTCGCAGGAGTCGGCGAAACTCAACCTGATCCTCGCGGTGGCCGACATCGCGACCCAGATCGTGCTGGTCGGGATCGGGCTGTTTCTCGTCTTCAGCCCGCAGGTCCTGGTCGACAACGTCCACCTCGGGGTCGCCCCGACCTGGAGCGACTTCGCGCTGGGGATCGCCGTCGGGATGATCGCCTACACCGGGATCGAGACGATCTCGAACATGGCCGAGGAGGCGCGCGACGCGCCGAAGACGATCCCGCGCAGCGTCGGGGTCACGGTCGCCGCCGTGCTCGGCCTGTACCTCTTCATCCCGATGGTCGCCCTCTCGGCGATGCCGGTCACCCAGGACGCGGCCGGCCACTACTCGACCGCGTTGGGAAGCGAGTTCGCCAACGACCCGATCCTCGGCATCGTCGAGAACCTCGGGCTCGGCGCGGGCCTGACCGAACTCCTCCGCTTCTACGTCGGCATCCTCGCGGCGGTGATCCTCCTGATCGCGACCAACGCCGGCCTGATCGGGGTCTCGCGGCTGACCTACTCGATGGGGCAGCACCGGCAGCTGCCGGAGAAGCTGCGCCAGGTCCACCCGCGCTACCGAACCCCCTACATCGCGATCGTGATCTTCGCCGGGGTCGCGACGATCACGCTCATCCCGGGTAAGACCGACTTCCTGGCGACGATGTACTCGTTCGGCGCGATGCTTTCGTTCACGATCGCGCACGTCGCGGTGATCCAGCTGCGGCGGCGGAAATCGGGCGAGGAGAGACCCTGGAAGCCGCCGCTCAACTTCAGGGCGTTCGGCGCCGACCTGCCGCTCACCGCGGTGCTAGGCGGGCTCGGCACCTTCGGGGCCTGGATCGTGGTGATGGCGCTCAACCCGACGACGCTGATCGTCGGAACCGGCTGGATGGTGCTCGGCATCGTCATCTACATGCTCTACCGCCGCAACCAGAGACTGCCGCTGACCGAGACGGTCAAGGTCGTGACGCCGGAGCCGCTCGGGGTCGAGGAGATCGAGTACCGGAGTGTGCTCGTCGCGTTCGAGGACGACGACCCGTTCTCCGAGGAGGTGGTCGGCACCGCCGTCAAGCTCGCCTCGAAACGGCTGCGGGGAATCCACGTCCACTCGATGCTGACCGTCCCGACGAACCTTCCGCTCGACGCCGAGATGCGCAAGGAGGAAGAGTTCGCCCAGAGCAAGGTCGAGCAGGCGAAGCTGATGGGGGGGCAGCGGGTGACCGGCCACGTCGAGCGGGTCCGGCCCGGTCAGGCGGGCTACTCGATAGCCGACGAGGCGAAGATGATCAGCGCCGCCGCGGTCGTCGTCCCGCTTCGCTTCCGCAACGGGACCCCGCTCTACGACAAGACCCTCGAAACGGTCCTGGCCGAGCGCCCCTGCCGGGTGATCGTCGTCTCCGACCACGGAGTGCAGCAGGCCGCGGAAGCCCAGCCGGCGCCCGCCTAGAATCGACTCGATGGCTTCTCCAGAGCGGATCTACAGCGGCTCCGTCCGCGCCTTCTCCTTCGTGCTGATCGCGCTCGGCCTGGCGATCCTGATCAGCACCCTCGTCAACGGCGGCGGCCCGCTCTCGGTCGGCGTAGTCCTCGGAATCGCGTTCCTCGCCGTCGGTGTCGGGAGGCTCTGGGCCTCCGCTCGGATGAGCTCGCAGGGCACCGACCGGTGAGCGAGCCGGAAAAGGCCGCGGGGGGGGAGGAGCCCGGCCAACCCCCGCAGTCGCGACTCGAGCCGCTGTTCCAGCGCGGGCTCGGCGTGCCCGGGCTGTTCGTCGCCGTCTACTCGGCGATCGGGTTCTCGATCTACTTCGCACTCGGGGTGGTCGCCGACCGCGGCCTCGGCCTGACGCCGCTGATATTCCTCGTCGCCGGGCTGCTGTTCGTGCTCGCGACCCTGAGCTACGTCGAGGGCGGGGCGATGATCCGCGAACGCGGCGGCTCCTCGAGCTTCGCCCGCCACGGCTTCAATGAGCTCGTCGCCTTCATCGCCGGCTGGGCGATCCTGATCGACTATCTGATCGTCGCCGCCCTGGCGGCGATCTCGGTGCCGCATTACCTGACGCCGGTCTCCTCCGACCTCGGCGAGTCGGGCTGGGAGATCGGGATCGCCGCCGCCGTGATCGTGGTCGCCTGCGTCCTCAACGTCCTCAACGTCACCGGCCGCGGCGTCCGCGAACGCTGGCTCGTCGTCCTCGCGCTCGCCGATCTCGCGCTGCAGCTGGCGGTGATCGTCGTCGGCGCCCTCGCCGTCTTCCACCCCGACCGGCTCACCGACCAGCTCGACCTGTTCGCGAACCCGAGCCTGAAGGACGTCATCTACGCGGCGGTCGTCGCGATGCTCGCCTACGCGGGGATCGAGGCCGCCTCCGACCTCGCGCCCGACATCGACGTCAAACCGAGCGACCTGAAGCGGATCGTCTCGGTCGGGGCGGTCGCGGTGCCTCTGATCTACGCCGGGATGGCCGCGATCGCGCTGATGGCGGTCCCGGTCGTCGCCGGCCCCGCCGGCCCTGAAACGGCGCTCGGCAACGAATTCGTCGAGGAGCCGATCCTCGGGGTGGTCTCCGCGTTCCAGCCGCACTGGGTGGCCGAATCGATGCGCTGGATCGTCGCGGTCGTCGCGACGCCGGTCCTGTTCTGGGCCTCGACCACGGCGATGCTCGGCGTCTCCCGCCACATCTACACGCTCGCGATCAACCGCCAGATCCCGAGCTGGCTCGGGAAATTGAACGCCCGCCACGCGACGCCCCACATCGCGATCGCGATCTCGGGCCTGATCGCGATCGGGCTGGTCGTTCCGACCAACGTCAAGGTGCTCGCCGGCCTCTACGCCTTCGGGGCGACCCTGGCGATCACGATCGCCCACCTCTCGATTCTGCGACTGCGGATGACCGAACCCGAGCGAACCCGCCCGTTCCGGGTGCCGGGGAACGTCGATTGGCGCGGGGCGAGCATCCCGATCCCGGTCGTCGTCGCCGCGATCCTCACCGGCCTCGCCTTCATCAGCGTCCTCGCCATCCACGAAACCGCCCGCTGGGCCGGCCTCGGCTGGATGGCATTCGGCCTGCTCTTCTACGTCGTCTACCGCAAGGTGATCGAGGGGACCTCGCTGACGCGGCGGGTCTCGGTCACCGAGCGAGCCCTGACCAAGCAGGTCCGCGAGGTCTCCTACAGCAACATCCTCGTCCCGGTCTTCGGCACCGAGCTCGACGACGACATCGTCTCGACCGCGGGCCGGCTTGCCGCGGCCACCGCCGAGGAGTCCGACGGCCGCGGCCGGGAGACGCGGCTCGAGGTCGTCTACGTCCTCGAGGTTCCGCTGACGCTGCCGCTCGACGCCGACCTCCCGCATCAGCTCGAGGAGGAGGCGCGGCGCGCGCTCGAGCGCGCCCGCGATGTCGGCGAGGAGTACGAGAACGTCGCGGTCTCGGCCGAGCTGCTGCGGGCGCGGGACGTCGGCAAGGGGATCGTCGAGGAGGCGATCCGCAGTCACGCCGAGGCGATCGTCGTCGGCGGCGAGCCGCCGACGAAGGTCCGCGGCGGCGCCGTCATGGGGGGAATCGGAGCGGCCCGGCCGGCCGAGATCGGCTCGGCGACGCAGTACGTGCTGAAGAAAGCCCCCTGCCGGGTCCTGCTCACGGCCCCACCCGAAACCGTCGCCTGACCCGTAGTATCAGAGCCGTGTTCATCCTGATTGTGGGCTGCGGGAGGGTCGGCTCGTCCGTCGCCCGGACAATGTTGCGAGAAGGCCACGAAGTCTCCTGCCTTGACGAGGACCCCGAGTCGCACGCCCGGCTCGAGGTCGGCCTCGAGAAGGGCTGGGAGGACCTCGGCGGAATGTTCACGGTCGGGGCGGGGCTCGAGATCGACGCCCTCGTCGCGGCGGGGATCGAGCGCGCCGACGCCTTCATCGCCTCGACCGACGGCGACAACACGAACATCGTGATCGCCCAGATCGCCCAGCGCCGCTACGAGGTCCCGATCGTCATCGCCCGCATCCTCGACCCGCTGCGGGCGGAGTGGTACCAGCGCCAGGGTCTGCACACGATCTGCCCGACGCGGGTAGCGATCGAGATGCTCGAGTCCGCCGTCCTCGGCGCCGCCGCCGGCGGAGGGGATGGCGCGCCCACCGGGTCGGAGGAAGCGGCCTGATGTACATCATCGTCGTCGGTGCCGGCAAGGTCGGCTGGAACCTGGCACGCGAGCTCCTCGAAAAGGAGCACGAGGTGACGGTGATCGAGAGCAATCGCCGCCGCTACCTGACCGTCGAGCAGGAGCTCGAGCACAACGTCCTCTACGGCGACGCCTCCGAGCTCTGGGTTCTGGAGCGGGCTGGGGTCCAGCGCGCCGACATGGTGATCGCGGTGACCGGCGACGACGAGGACAACATCCTGATCTGCCAGGTCGCGCGCGAGAAGTACGAGGTCGGCCAGATCATCGCCCGCGTCAACAATCCCCGCAACCGCCCCCATTTCGACCTGCTCGGGATCAAGCCGTCGATATCGGCGACCGACCTGATCCTGCGCCTGCTCGAGCACGAGGTGCCCGAGTACGGCCTCGTCCACCTGCTCGACCTCCAGGAGGAGCAGCTGGAGATCATCGAGATGCTTCTCGGCAAGGACTCGCGGGTGACCGGACGCCGGGTCGGCGACCTCTCGATGCCCGATGGCAGCCTGCTGATCTCGGTCCTTCGCGACGGCAAAGGGTTCGTGCCGGGCCCCGACACAGTGCTCGAGGCAGGCGACGAGGTTCTCGCCGTTCTCGATCCCGGGCGCGAGGACGAACTCAAAGACCTGTTCGGCCCCGGGGAAAACGGAGCCGGCTGATGAGCGCGGAGCGAGCCAAATGAGCGAGATCTGGCTGTTCGCGCCGCGAGCGAAGCGGGAACGGTTGTGATGGCCGCCCGCTCCGTCGACTTCCTGCTGGTCGGAGGAGGCCTGGCGTCGGGAAACTGCGCTTCCGAGCTCCGCAAGCGCGGCGCCGACGGCTCGATCCTGCTCGTCGGCCGCGAGCCCGAGCCGCCCTACGAACGCCCGCCGCTCTCGAAGGAGTACATGCGCGGCGAGGCCGAGCGCGCGGACGCCTATGTCAATCCCCCGTCCTGGTACGAGGAGAACGACGTCGAGCTGCTCAGCGGCGTCAACGTGATGTCGATCGATCCCGACGCCCGCACCGCGCAGCTCCAGGGCGGCGAGGAGATCGGGTTCGGAAAGGCGCTGCTGGGGACCGGGGCGATGGTCAACGTCCTCCGCGCCGAGGGGGCCGAGAACGAGGGGATCCACTACCTGCGGGCGTTCGGCAACTCCGACGCGATCCGCGCCGACGCCGAGGCGGCGGAGCACGTGGTGCTGATCGGCGGCAGCTACATCGGCTCCGAGGTCGCGGCCTCGCTGACCGCGAAGGGCGCCAAGTGCACGATCGTGATGATGGAGGAGGTGGCGCTCTCGCGAACCTTCGGCGAGGAGGCGGGGCGCTGGTTCCAGGAGAAGCTGGAAGCGAACGGCGTCACCGTCCACGGCGGCGAGGAGCTGGAGGCATTCGAGGGCGACGGCCGGGTGAGGGCGACCGTGACCAAGAGCGGGCTGACGGTCGAGTGCGATGCGGTGATCGTCGGCGCCGGCGTGCGCCCGGACGCGATGCTCGCGGAACGCGCCGGCCTCGAGGTGGACAACGGGATCCTCTGCGACTCCAAGCTCGAGACCTCGGTGGGGGGGATCTATGCCGCCGGGGACTGCTGCAACTACGAGAGCGTCGTCCACGGCCGCAGGCTGCGGGTCGAGCACTGGGACGTGGCGATGCAGCAGGGGATCGCCGCCGCCGGCAACATGCTCGGCGACCAGCGCGACTACGACGTCGTCCCCTACTTCTTCAGCGACCTCGCCGACTGGGCCAGCCTCGAGTACGTCGGGCCCGCCTACGAATGGGACGAGACGGTCTGGCGCGGCGAC
>DASXBC010000181.1:0-2049 GCA_036406355.1 Solirubrobacterales bacterium
CGCTGGACGCTGGTGCTGAGCTCGTCCATCCCCGGCGGATACACCGTCGGCTCCTCGCGATTCGGTCCCAGGTCGGTCATCCGGGTCTAGTTCGACGCGGCCCGGCGCTGGCCTTTTCGAGATAGTTCGCTATACTAATTATCTAAGCTAATCAAATGACTTCAACGGCACAGGAAGAGAGCACGCTCGCCGAGTCGGCCGCTCGGCTGCGAATGGCGATCGTTCGGACCGCGAGGCGACTCCGCCAGGAGGCCGCCGGCGCCGGGACCGAGCTCTCGCCGACCGCCGCCGCGGCGCTCGCCACGGTCGAGCGGCACGGCCCGCTGACGCCCAGCGAGCTCGCCGAGATCGAGCGGATCAAGCGGCCGACGGGGACCCGGACGTTGCGCCAGCTGGAGGATGCGGGTCTCATCGATCGCTCCCCCGATCCCGCGGACGGCCGCAGTGCCCTGGTCAGCGTCAACGCGGCGGGCCGCGAGCGGTTGCGCCGGCTCCGCGGCCGCAAGAACGCCTACCTCGCGCGGCGGATGCGGGACCTTCCGGCCGAGGAGGTCGAGACCCTCGAGCGCGCGGCCGGGATCCTCGAGAGGATTCTCGAGGCGCCGCGGCGCTCGGAGGGAACCAGATGACCGCCGCGCTGCGGCGAAGCGTCGACTCCCTCTCGGTCCCGAACTACCGCCGCTACTTCGCCGGGCAGGTCATCTCGCTTTCGGGCAACTGGATGCAGGTGGTGGCCGAGATCTGGCTCGTCCTCTCGCTCACCGACAGTGGCGTCGCGGTCGGGCTGACGACCGCGCTCCAATTCCTCCCGATCCTCCTCTTCGGCGCCTGGGGCGGCCTGCTCGCCGATCGCTTCCCGAAGCGGCGTCTGCTGATGGTCACCCAGGCCCTGATGGCGATCCCGGCGCTCGCCCTCTTCACCGTCACCGCGGCCGGCGTCGTCGCCCCCTGGATGGTCTTCGCCCTCGTCTTCGTCCGCGGCAGCGTCAACGCCGTCGACAACCCGACGAGGCAGAGCTTCGCGATCGAGATGGTCGGAGCCGACCGGGTCGTCAACGCGGTCAGCCTCAACAGCGTCCTGATCCAAACGGCTCGCCTGGTCGGGCCGGCGCTGGCCGGTCTGATGATCGTCTCGGTCGGCGTCGAGCCGTGCTTCGCGCTCAACGCCCTCTCGTTCGGCGGCATGATCCTCGCGCTCTGGCTGATGGAGCCCGACCAGCTCCAGTCGGCCCCCCGGGTCGAGCGCGAGCGCGGCGCGATCCGCGCCGCGGTCCGGTACGTCAGGCGCACCCCGGAGCTGGCGGTGCCGCTGGGCCTGATGGCGCTGGTCGGGACCTTCGGGCTGAACTTCCAGGTGATCCTGCCGCTGCTCGCGCGATTCAGCTTCGAAGGAGGCCCGACCGCCTACGCGACCCTGGTCGCGGCGATGGGGGCGGGCTCGGTCCTCGGCGCCCTCGCGACCGGCGCCCACGGCCGCACCGACGCCCGCCTGATCGCCGGCGCCGCGCTCTCGTTCGGGGTCCTCGCCGGCCTCGCCGCGGTGATGCCCAGCATCGCGCTCGAGCTGCCGATGGTCGCGATGCTCGGCGCCTCCGCCGTCACCTTCGCCGCCGCGATCAACTCATCGCTGCAGCTCGCGGTCGAGCCGGCGATGCGCGGCCGGGTTATGGCCCTGTACTCGGTCGTCTTCCTCGGCTCGACGCCGATCGGCGGCCCGCTGGCAGGCTGGCTCTCGGAAGCGTATGACCCGCGGGCCGCGCTGCTGCTGGCCGCCTGCGCGGGTATCGCGGCCGCCTGCGCGGCGCGGGTCTCCTTCGCCAGGATGCGGGCGAGGCCGCGTCGGCCCCGCCCGCTCGAGGTCGTCGAAGCCGGCTAGCCGGTGAAGCCTTCTTCTTCGAGGTACTCGGCCGCCACCTGCTTCGGCGTTTCTTTTTCGAGTTCGACCCGGGCGTCGAGCTCCTGCATCACCGGCAGCGTCAGGCCTTCCTGGACCTGGAGGATCGTCTTTTCGTAGTCGGGCCCGGCTTCTTCGGCGACCGATTTCTGGGT
>DASXBC010000182.1:0-7066 GCA_036406355.1 Solirubrobacterales bacterium
CGTTGGCGGCGAATGGGTCGAGGTCGAGGGAGTGGAGACGCTCGCCGACGTCGATCCGCTGAGTGGCGAGACGTCTGCGGAGGTGCCGCTCTCGGGACCGGCGCAGGTCGGCGCCGCCGTCGCGGCAGCGCGGGCCGCGCAGCCGGGCTGGCGCGACACGCCGCCGCAGCGCCGGGCGCGGGCCCTGCTCGCCCTGCGCGAGGAGCTGTTGCGGCGCCGTGGCGAGCTGGTCGAGCTGGTCAGCGCCGACATGGGCAAGACGCTCGCCGACGCCGACGGCGAGGTCGGCCGCGGGATCGAGTCGGTCGAGTCGGCGGCGGCGATCCCGCACCTGTTGAAGGGCGAGACGCTCGAGGGCGTCGCCGCCGGCGTCGACGTCGAGCTCGTGCGCCAGCCGGTCGGCGTCGTCGCCGCGATCACGCCGTTCAACTTCCCGGCGATGATCCCGCTCTGGTTCCTGCCCTACGCGATCGCCTGCGGCAACAGCTTCATCCTCAAGCCCTCCGAGCAGGACCCGCGGCCGGCGGCGCTGATCGCCGAGATAGTCGACTCGGTCGACTCGATCCCGGACGGGGTCGTCAACCTCGTCCACGGCGGCCGCGACGCGGTCACCGCGATCCTCGAGGAGCCCGAGATCGACGCGATCTCCTTCGTCGGCCGCGCCGAGACCGCGCGGATCATCGCCCAGGGCGGGGCGGCGAACGGCAAGCGCGTGCAGGCCCTCGGGGGCGCCAAGAACTCGCTGGTGGTGATGCCGGACGCCGACCTCGGGCAGGCAATGCCGGCGATCATGGGCTCCGCCTTCGGCGCCGCCGGCCAGCGCTGCCTCGCCGGCTCGGTCTGCGTCGTCGTCGGCGACGAGGCCCGCCGCCGCGAGGTGCGCGAGGCGCTCGTGGCTTCCGCCTCGAATCTCAACGTCGGCCCCGGGGCCGACCCGGGCACCGACGTCTGCCCGATGGTCTCGGCCGATGCCCGCGACCGGGTGGCGGCCGCGATCGAGCGGGCCGAAGGCGAGGATGCCGAGCTGCTGCTCGACGGCCGCAGCGACGCCGGCCCGGCGGGAACGATGCTGGGGCCGACGATCGCCATCGCCGAGCCAGAGTCGGAGCTCGCCCGCGACGAGCTCTTCGGGCCGCTGCTGACCGTCGTCGATGCCGCCGACCTCGATGCCGCCCTCGAGTTCCTCAACGGCTCGCGCTACGGCAACGCCGGCGCGATCTTCACCTCCTCCGGAGAGGCGGCCCGCGCCTACCGCTACGGCGCCGAGGCCGGCATGCTTGGCGTCAACATCGGCGTTCCTGCCCCGGTCGCCTGGTTCCCGTTCTCCGGCTGGAAGGACTCGATGGACGGCGACCTCCACGCCAACGGCACCGACGCCGTCGACTTCTACACCCGCAAGAAGGTCGTCACCAGCCGCTGGTGAGGATAGGGGGAGGTCCCGGCGCTTGAGCCGCCCGTCCGCCGAGCGGAGCCGATCAGTCCTCGAGGTTCTCCAGGTTCTCCAGGACTTCCCGCCCGTATTTGTTGAAGATCCGGTCGCCTATGAGCCCGAATAGCACGCCGAATATCCTGCCTCGCGGGCTGCGCTTGAAATCACGGATCCAGAGCATCTCGACTTCGCTCCCCGTGCCTCTGGGTGTCGCCTTGATCTTCCAGCTGCTTCCTGGGAAGGCGTAGACGTTGGAGTCGATCACCGTCGCCGTCAGGGCGCCAGGCTCCGACCAGTCGTAGTCACAACGCTCCCAGTTGACGATCGGGCCGGCCCTGGTGCCCTCGGTCACGTCGGCGGACGTGTCTTTCAGCTGGTGCACCTCCAGGCGCTTGGTGGAAACGGCCGGGAAAATCTTGGCCCGCCGGCCGGAGAAGTCATGCGCTGCTTCGAGGACTTTGGCCGCTGGGACGGGGGTCTCCACGAGCACCCGGATCGTGGGCATCCACCGATGCTACTCATGCGAGGAGAGGAGGAGGGGAATTTCTCATCGCGAATTCGCAATCGACGCCGACGGCACCGACGCCACCGACGCCGTCGACTTCCACACCCGCAAGAAGGTCGTCACCGGCCGCTGGTGACGACGGGCGTGAATGCTCGTTATTTTGAGCAGTGCCATGTGTATCTCGAGGCTGGCTGCGGTCGGCACCCTGGTCCTCCTTGCGCTGCTCGCCTGTTGCACAAGCGCCTTCGCGGCCTCGCCGCCCGCGATCGAAAGCCCCGCGGCGACAGACGTCCAGGCCACCGACGCGACGATCGAATTCAAGATCAACAGCGGAGAACTCGCGACCGAGTGGCACGTCTATCTCGAAGAACCGTCGTGCCGAGAAGGGAATCCGGGCTCCTGCGAAGCCACCGGCGGCAGGCAGATCTGGAACGGCGGCACCGGGCCAGAGGGAGAAACGGTCACGGTCGACATCGCCGAGGTGTGGGGATACCTCCTGCCCGACACCTGGTACGCGTTTCGAATCGCGGCCGACAACGAAATGGGCGAAATATCCAGCCCGCGAGAGGAATTCCAGACGGAGGCGGGGCCGGCACCGGTCTTTGAGGAAGCATCGGTAACGAACATCTCGGCAGATGACGCGACCATGAACATGAAGGTCAACCCAAACGGGCTTCCGACGAGCTACCGGATGATGATCACAAGGCCCGAATGCCTTCCGCCGAGCGGCTGCGACGTGATCGTGGTCTGGTTCCCGGAAGGTGAGATCCCGGCCGCGACCGACACTCTGTGTATGAGCCTCGACCTCCCGAGGGATCTCCAGGTTCCGATCATCGCGGAACACCACTACCACTACCGCATCCGGGTCACCAACTCGGTCGGGACGGCGGAAGCGTCGGGGTCATTCGCCACACCCGCCAAGGGGGATCCTCCGGAACATGTGGAAGAAGTCTGTCCCGGTGGCGCGCCCGGCACGGATGCCGGCGCCCGGGGCGCAACAACAAGTCGGCCGATCGCGCCCGCGACGGTCTCACATCCAAAGCACTCCAGACACCATCATCGGCACGGGAGGCATCCGCATCGTCACCCGCGTGCCTCGGCCATGGCACTATCGGGCCGGGTACAGGCACGATAGTCAGCTCCGCATCTGGCGGCCGGTGTTGGTGATCGTGCGATTGGCGCCTTGAGCACACCAGAGCGTGCTGGAGCCGCCAATCGTGCGCACTCCATCTCTAGCGGCCGATGTGGAAGCCGATCAGCTCCGGGACCCTGGCGAGGGCGGCGGCAACCGGGTGGGGGTCGTGGCCGTTGGCCTCGGCGCTCTCCTTGGCCATGATCCCGCGGCGGATCAGGCTGCCGCCGATCCAGTGGAAGGGCTCCGGCGGGACGCGCTGGGGAGAGGGGTCGACGATCGCCAGTTGCGAGTGGTCGTCGCGGCGGTCGAGGGCGAGCGAGGCCATCGTCCTGCCGACCATGTTCGAGGGACCGACCCCGTTGCCGGTGTAGCCGGCGGCCACGAAGGCACGACTGCCGCGCAGCGGCATCACGAGGGGCAGGTGGGTGGGCGCGACGTCGATCGGGCCGCCCCAGGCATGGGTGATCTCGCGCCCCTCGAGACCCGGAAAGTAGGCCCGCAGGCGCTCGGCCGCCATCGCGACCACCTCGGGGTCGACCTCGACGCGGCCGTTGAGCGCAGCGTTGAACGAGATCTGGCCGCCGCCGAGGCCGAAGGCGATCCGCCCATCCGGCGTCGTGCGGAAGTAGTGGAGCATGGTCCGGCAGTCGGTTATGCACTCGCCGCCGGTCCAGCCGACCTCCTCGAGCACGTCCGGCACCGGCTCGGTGAGGACGATGTGGGAGGAGGTGACCGTGAGCCGGTTGTGCAGCGGGCCGCGCCGGCCGGCGGCGGCGCTGCCGATCGCGATCACCGCGGCGCCGGCTCGGACCGTGCCGCCGTCGGTGCGGGCCTCGACTCCGTCGGCGGCCGCGCGCAGCGACCTCACCGCCGAGGCCTCGTGGACGTCGACGCCGACCGCCCGAAGGCGATCGCGCAGCCCCTGCGCGAGCCGCGCCGGCTGCACCGTCGCCGAGTCCTTGTAGAAGGCGCCGCTGCGAAACGCCGGCGAGCGGCAGTGAGCCGCGACGCCATCCCCGTCGAGGGCCTCGACCACGCCGTCGATCTCCAGCTCGCGGCAGGCGTCGACCGTCTCGGTCCAGATCCCGTCCTGGGCGGGGGCCGTCGAGACCTGCAGGTAGCCGCCATGTCGATACCAGGCATCGACTCCCTGGCTCTCGCAGAACTCGCCGACCGCGGCGACCGCCTCGCGCGAGGCCTCGGCGACCGCGACGGCGGCGGCGTCGCCCCAGCGCTCGCGCATGTTCTGGAGCGAAAACCACATCACGTTGCAGAAGCCGCCGTTGCGCCCGCTCGGGCCGCGGCCGCAGGTCGAGCCCTCGAGCAGGACCACGCGGGCCTCGGGCTCGAGCGCCTTCAGGTGCCAGGCGGCCCACATCCCGGTGTAGCCGCCGCCGACGACGACGACGTCGGCGCTGACGTCGCCGGCCAGCGGCGGGGCGGCGGCGCACCCGCCGGCCTCCTCGAGCCAGTAGCCGTATGGCGTGTGCTTCATCGTCACTAGTCTCCACCAATGGCCGCCTCCGGTCAGGACTCGACACCGTACGTCGACGCTCTGCTCGCCTACGCGGAGCGGGACCCCGGGCGCTTCCAGGTGCCGGGCCACAAGGGCGGGGAGGGCGCCGACCCCGCGATGCGCGAGCTGGTCGGCGACGTCGGCCTTCGCAACGACGTTCCCTCGGTCACCGAGGGGGTCGACATCGGCCCCGAACCGACCCCGTTCCAGCAGTCGCAGATCCTCGCCGCCGAGGCCTGGGGGGCGCAGCGCACCTGGTTCCTCGTCAACGGCGCCTCGCAGGGGAATCACGCCGCCTGCCTCGCCCTCGCGCATTCCGGCGATCGGGTCGTCGTCCAGCGCAACGTCCACTCCTCGGTGATCGACGGGATGGTGATGAGCGGCCTGCGCCCGGCGTTCGTCGCGCCCGAGCTCGACCCGGAGCTCGGGATCGCCCACTGCCTCGCCCCGGAGGCGCTCGCCGCCGCCATCGGCGCCACCCCCGGGGCGGTCGCGGCGATGGTCGTCTCGCCGACCTACTTCGGCGCCTGCGCCGACCTCGCCGGCCTGGCCGCGGCGGCCCACGACCGCGGCCTGCCGCTGGTCGTCGACGAGGCCTGGGGAGCACACCTCCACTTCCACCCCGACCTCCCCCCGGACGCCCTCAGCTGCGGCGCCGATCTCGTGATTTCCTCGACCCACAAGATCGTCGGCAGCCTCACCCAGGCAGCGATGCTCCACCTCGGCGCCGGCGACCGGCTCGACCCCGCGGTCGTGGACCGCTGTGTCAGCCTCGTCGAGTCGACCAGCCCGAGCGCGCTGCTCTCCGGCTCGCTCGACGCCGCCCGCCGGCTCGCCTCGGTCCACGGGGCCGAGCGCCTCGACGAGACGCTTGCCGAGCTGGCGAGGACGAAGGAGGAAATCGAGCAGATCCCCGGGCTCGCGGTCCTCGGCGACGAGCTGACCGGCCGCTCAAGCATCGCCGGCTGGGACCCGCTGCGGGTCGCGATCGACGTCCGCGGGACCGGCACCAGCGGCTACCGGCTGGCGAAGACCGCCTTCGAGAGCGAGGGCGTCGACCTCGAGCTCCATTCGGAGAACGTCGTCGTCGCGATCTTCGGCCTCGGCGAGCCGGCGGCCGCCGCCAGGGAACGCCTGGTGGCAGCGATGCGCGCGGTCGTCGACCGGCTCGCGACCGAGGACGTCACGCCCCAGAGCCACCTGGCGCCACCGCCTCCCTGGGGCGAGCTCGAGCTGACCCCTCGCGAGGCGTTCCTCGGCCCGCAGGAGGTGGTGCCGTTCGAGGCGGCCGCGGGGCGGATCGCCGCCGAGTCGCTCGCCGCCTATCCGCCGGGGATCCCGAACGTCCTGCCCGGCGAGCGGCTCACCCGCGAGACGCTCGAATACATCAGGGAGAGCGTCGCCCACGGCGGCTACGTGCGCGGCAGCAGCGACCGCGAGCTGAGGACCCTGCGGGTCGCTCGCTAGGGTTCGGCCCATGAGCGCGGAGCGAGCAAGCGTGCATATCTGTTCTTTCGCGCCGCGAGCGAAGCGCGAGGTGGTGTGATGGCCACATTCGACGCCCTCGCCGACCTGCCGCTCGAGGTCGACGGCTACGAGCTCGAGGGCCTCGAATTCAAGACCGGTGAATTCGAACGGCTGACGACCGTGATCCACCTCGAGGGCGCCGGCGAGGAGGGACTCGGCGAGGACGTCATCTACGAACCGCTCGAACACATCGCGCTTCAGGAGGCCGGCCCCTACCTCGATCTCACCGGGCACGCGACCCTCGGCGAATTCTGCGAGTTCATGGGCGGGGTCGACGCCTTCCCGCAGGAGCCCGGTCGAGAGGTATCGCGCCGCTATCGCCGCTACGCGTTCGAGGCGGCGGCGCTCGACCTGGCGCTGCGACAGGGAAGGATCGGGATCAGCGCCGCGCTCGGCCGCGACCCGCAGCCGGTCAACTTCGTCTGCTCGATGCGCCTCTCGCCGGGCGAAGGGCGGCCCTCGACGATCGAGACGCTGCGGCGCAAGCTCGATCCCTACCCGACGCTGCGCTTCAAGCTCGATCCGACCAACGACTGGGACGACGACCTGATCGCCGAGCTGGTCGCCACCGGGGCCGTCGACTCGCTCGACCTCAAGGGCTTCTACAAAGGGACCCCGGTCGACGTCGAGACCGACCCCGAGCTCTACGCCAAGCTGATCGAGGCCTTCCCCGACGCCTGGCTCGAGGACCCTGACGTCAACGACGAGACCAGGCCGATTCTCGACCCGGCCAGCGACCGCGTCACCTGGGACGCCCCGATCCACTCGATCGCCGACATCCAGGAGCTGCCGTTCCAGCCCAAGATGGTGAACATCAAGCCGTCGCGCTTCGGGCGCCTGCGCGAGCTGTTCGACGGGTACGACTACTGCGACGCCCACGGCATCGGCGCCTACGGCGGCGGCCAGTTCGAGCTGGGCGTGGGACGCGGCCATATCCAGTACCTGGCCTCGCTC
>DASXBC010000183.1:0-1606 GCA_036406355.1 Solirubrobacterales bacterium
GAGTACTCGCAGTTGTCGTGGGCGGAGTCCCCGTCGCGGCCGCTGTTGCCGAAGTAGATCCCGCCGGTCAGCTCGCGGACCACCAGCAGGTCGGTGCCGGCGATCCGGTCCTCGCGCAGCGGGCTTGCTCCGGCCAGGGCCGGGCTTGGGCGGACCGGTCGCAGGTTCGCGAACAGCCCCATCCCCTTGCGAAGGCCGAGCAGCCCCTGCTCGGGACGCGGCGCGTCGGGGTCGGTCGTGTCCCATTTCGGCCCCCCGACCGCGCCAAGCAGGACGGCGTCGGCGCCACGGCAGGCATCGAGGACCTCGTCGGTGAGGGCGACGCCGTCGGCGTCGATCGAGCAACCGCCGAGCAGCCGCTCGTCGAACTCGAACGCGCCGAGCGCCTCGAGCAGGCGCCGCGCCGCGGCGACGATCTCGGGGCCGATCCCGTCTCCGGGCAGGAGGACTATGCGGGGCGGGCCGGCCATCGCGCCGGACTCTACGTTCACTCCGGCGCGCGCGCTTCGATGTTGAGCCGGACGTAGTCGAGGACCAGCGGCTGCTCGGAGGCCGCGAGAACGGCTTCGACGAACGGCTGCCGATCGTCCTCCGGGAGTCTCGCCAGGTGCGGGCCGAGTGTGACCGTCATCGTGAACCGGAGGGGATCGGCCGGGGTTACCGGCTTCGGTTCGAGCCAGCACCGCGCCTCGCTGAATCCGGCGGCGATGAGCCGGGCCTCGGTCTCCTCGGGGCCGGCGAAGTTCCACATCGCTTCCATCCCGGCAAAGTGGGTCGCGAACCGGGGGTCCGAGGCGGCTTGGACGATCGCCCGCGCATGGGTTGCGACGTTGCCGCTGCCCCCGCACTGGGCGACGAGCCTGCCGCCCGGCCGCAGCGCGGCCAGGAGTCGGGCGAACAACCGGTCGTGATCGCTGATCCAGTGGAAGGTCGCGGTCGAGAAGATCAGGTCCACCGGGTCGTCGATCTCGAGCTCGGAGAGATCGGCGACGAGGTACTCCACCCTGTCGCCGAGATTCTCTCGCGCCTTCGCGATCATCTGCTCGGACCCGTCGACCGCCAGAAGCCGCCCGTCGGGGATCCGCTTCAGCAGCTCGGCGGTCACCCGTCCCGACCCGCAGCCGGCGTCGAGAACAGATTCCCCCGGGCTCAGCTCGAGGCGCTCGAGCACCTCCATCCCCCAGCTGAACTGAGGATCCGAGATCGCGGCGTAGGTCTCGGCGTCCCACTCGCGCGGGCCGGTGTTCATCGGCTCCGACACCTCAGAGCCCCGTCGTCACCGGGCCGCGCGCGGCGCCGCCCGCGCTCTCGAACTCGTCGATCGCGCCGGCGTTTTCGAGCGTGATGCCGATGTCGTCGAGGCCGTTCAGGAGGCGATATTTGACGTCGGACTCGATCTCGAACTCGAAGACGCCCGCGGTGCCGCAGTTGATCGTCTCGTCGTCGACGTCGATCCGCGCCTCGCCCGCCTCGGCGACGGCACGGCAGTGCTCCTCGTCGAGGATCGCCGGCAGCAGCCCGATCTTGGTGCAGTTGACGTAGAAGATGTCGGCGAACGAGGGCGCGACGATCGCCTGAAAGCCGAAGTCCTCGAGCGCCCAGGGGG
>DASXBC010000184.1:0-24757 GCA_036406355.1 Solirubrobacterales bacterium
CCGAGGACGAGCGCCGGCGCCAGGTAGCGCAGCCCCGATTCGAACCCGCGCGGCATGCCCTCCGGGCCGGAGGCCGCGGTCGGGCTGACCAGCCAGGCCACGAGCGCCGCCAGGCCCACCGCCCCAGCCACTGCCAGGACTCGGTTCGCCCCCAGGCAAAGCACGAGGCCGAGAACGGCGGCGCCGAGCAGCAGGGGCCAGATCAGCCAAAGGCCGTGGTGGAGGCCGGGGAGGAACCAGTCCGACCAGATCGAGCCGTCGGTCAGGTAGCCGAAGACGCTGTGGCCTTCGCGGCCGCCGAGAGTCTGATCGGGGCCCGGCAGCGAGAGCGGGCCGACGTCGGTGAACCACGGCAGCGGGTTGCCGGTGTGGAAGAGGTTCCGCAGATACCAGTAGCCGCCGCCGGCGATCGCCGCGAGTGCCCCGATTCCGAACGCCCGCCGGCGCCCGCCGGCCGGCGCCGCGACGGCGATGCCGACCAGCAGCGTGGCCGACGGCAGCAGGTAGTTGAGCTTGGTCCCGGCCGCGAGCCCCGCGGCGAGGCCGGCGACGATCAGCGCCCCGTCCGGAAGGCGCCGCGCCGCGACGGAATCGATCGTCGCGCCATTCAGGACCATCGCGACCGCAGCGAGCAGGAAGAAGATCGCGACGATGTCGTTGCGCGCCTCGCCCGCCTGATCGGAGAGGAGCGGCGCGCTCAGGATCAGGGCGCCGAGGAGTACCGAATGTCCGCCGACCCGGAACGGCCTGCCGATGCACCAGAGGGCGAACAGGGCGCCGACGAACCAGCCGAGGTTCAGCAGCGGCGAGATCAGGTCGCGGTCGAAGGCGAGCATCCCGACCGCGTGGAAGATTTCGGCGTTGGCCGGGTAGAACCAGGCGAGGAACTGCGGCGCGATGAAGTGCAGGTCCCAGGTGTTGCCACTCTGGTGGAAGCCCGCCGCGAAGGGGCCGTGGTACCAGGTTGAATCGAAGCCGGTCATGCCCGTGCTGAGCGAGTCGCGGACGCCTGGGATGAACAGCAGCACCGCGATCAGGCCGATGAGGGCTGCCGCGAGGGCCGATATGGGGGAGCTCCGGTCCGCGGGTCCTGACGCGGGTGAAGGGGGGGCCTGCGGGCCGAGCTGTCCTCGCCCCCCCTTGCCCCGCGCCACCCGCGGAAGGAGCCGCCACAGACCTACCCCCACGGCAGCCACGGCCGCCAGATACGGCACTGGAGCGAACCACCCGAACGTGCCGAGGAGCTCGGCCGGCCAGATCAGGAGGGCGAGTGCAACGACTGAGGTGGCGAGGTGTGCGGCCACGCCCTCGAATTCGGGGACGAGGCGGGTACGGGCGGCGGTGGCGCCGAGCCAGGAGGCGAGGACGAGGAGAGCGAGCGCGGCGACGCCGAGCAGGTAGTCGCCGGGGCCGAGCATCTAGCCCCTGCGCAGCAGCCGCATCACCTGCGCCAGCTCGGCGATCCGCAGCAGTTTCGCGGCGCCGACATAGACAAGGAAGCCGAGCGCAAGGCCGCTCCCGAGCGAGACGATCTGGCCGAGCAGGCCGCGCCCGAGAGCCTGGTCGAGCAGATCCCAGATGCCATAGCTGACCGCCGCCAGGGCGGCCGAGGCGACGACGATCCGCACCCCGGTGTCGAGCAGGCGCCCGAGTTCGAGCCCGTGCAGGAGGATGCGCAGGATCAGGACCTGGGCGACGACGCTCGCCGCCGTCGCGATCGCCGTCGCGGCGACGATTCCCCCGACCCCGAGGTGGTAGAGGGCGAGCGCGGCCAGGGCCGTGACCGCGAGATTCGCTGTCGCGATCGCGGTCGGCACCCAGGGCCGCTGGAGGCTGAAGAAGGTTCGGGTCAGGAGCAGGAAGAGCCCATTGGTCGGCAGCGAGAAGGCGAACCAAAACAGAGCCGTGGCGACCAGCGTCGTCTGTGAGGAGTTGAATTCGCCGCGTTCGTAGACGAGCCGGATCATCGGTTCGGAGAGGACCAGGACCGCCGCGGCCGCCGGCATCAGGACGAAGAGGATCTGGCGCATCCCGTTCGCCATCGTCGCCCGCAGGTCGTCGGTCGCCCCCCGGGCGGCGAACCGGGCGAGCGTCGGGAACAGCACCGTCGCAATCGCGACCGAGAAGATGCCCTGCGGCAGCTGGTAGATCCGAAACGCTTTGTCGATCGCCGCCGGGGCCTCGTCGCCGACTAGGCTGCCGAAGAGGCTGTTGATGATCAGGTTGAAGTTGATCAGCCCGAGGCTGATCGTCACCGGCAGCATCAGCAGGAGGACGCGGCGGACGTCGGGATTGCGCCATTCGAAGCTCCAGCGAAACCTGAACGGTGTGTTGCGGAGGTCCCACACCGGAATCATCAGCTGGACGATGGTGCCGATCACGATGCCGATCGCGTAGGCGTAGATCCGGTCCTGGCCGTGGAACCGGGGGATGAGGAGGATCAGCGAGGCGATGATCGTCAGATTCCAGAACAGCGGCGAGATCGCGAAGGCGCCGAAGCGGTCGTAGCTGTTGAGGATCCCGACCACGATCCCGCTGACCCCGAGCAGGATCAGGATCGGGAACAGGATCCGCGAGAGGCTGACCGTCAGGTCGATGAGCTCTCCGGAGAAGCCCGGCGCGACCAGCGGCATGATCACCGGCGCGAGGAGAACGAAGACCGCCGTGATCGACCCGAGTACGAGGGTGACGAGGAGGAGCAGGGTCGATGCCAGACGGAAGGCCTCGCGGTAGTTCCCCTTCTCGAGCTGCTCGGTGAAGATCGGGACGAAGGCCGGTTGCAGAGCCGCATCGGCGAACAGCGCCCGCACGAGATTCGGAACCTGGAACGCGACCGTGAACGCCGAGACCGGCCCGTGGACCCCGTAGTAGCCGGCGGCGACTATCTCGCGCACGAGGCCGGCGATCCGCGACAGCGCGGTGGCCGCGGAGAAGAACGCGGTGGAGCGGCCGATCCTCCCGGCGCTCCGCCCCGGCGACGGGTCCGCGTTCGGTTCCTCGCCAGGCTCGAACGCCTCGGCGGCGCGCACCGCGGCGTCGGCGGCGACCGCGGCGTCCTCGCGATCGGGTGTGTCGGCTGCCTCGGGCCTCTCCAAGCTGGGTCTCAGTCGCTATAGTCGACGGCCGCCCGGAGCCGGCCTGGCGCCGCTTCAGGCTCGCGAATCATGGCCAACATAGCCTCACAGAAGAAGCGGATCCTACGCAGCAGCCGCGAGCGGTCGGAGAACCGGCTGCTGACAAGCACCGTGAAGACCCACTTCCGCCGCCTCGAAAGCGCGGTCGAGGGAGGTGACGGCGCCGCGGCCCAGGCAGAGCACCGCTCGCTGGTCTCGAAGATCGACAAGGCGGTCCAGAAAGGTGCCCTGCACCGCAACACCGGCGCCCGCAAGAAGGCCCGGGCCGCCCGCATCGCCGCCCGCAGCTAGTCAGGCCGCCGACCCCGTCGCCGCCCGCCTCAGCGCGAGCGTCAGCGCCAGCTCGTCGCCGTAGTCGGCGCCGCCACGGCACCAGACCTCGAGGTCGGCCAGGGCGATCGTCGCGTCGCGAAGGTCATCGACGCTCGTCCCCTCCAGGCGGCGGACCAGCTGCTTGGCTGCGTAGGGGTGCATCCCGAGGCTCCCCTCGACCTGCTTCGGGGGCACCCCCTCCTCGAGCTGGGCGGCGGCGCTGCAGGCCTTGCGCAGCCGCGAGGCCAGCCCGTAGATCAGGCCGGTGACGTTCTCGCCCTGGGAGATCAGGCGCTCGGCGATCTCCAGCGCCCGCTCGGAGTCGTGTTCGAGAAGCGCGTCCGAGAGGGCCCAGACCGCGGCCTCCGAGGTGTCGGAGATCATCGCGTCGAGGTCGGCAGCGGTCACCTCGCCGCCCTCGCCCGCCCACAGCGCGAGGCGCTCGAGCTCGTTGTGGAGGCGGAGCGAGTTGGCCCCCATCCTTTCGACCAACAGCTTGGCGGCGCCAGGCTCGAGCTGAAAGCCGAGCTGTCCTGCCTCGGCGACCAGGGCCCGCGGCATCTCCCGCGCCCGCGGCTCCTCGAATTCGTGAACCTCACCAGCGGCCGCATCGACGGCCTTGACGAGCTTCGCCGCGGGCTTCGCGCGGGCGATCAGGACGACGGTGAGGTCGGGCGGAAGATCGCCGAGCGCCGCGGCGACCGCGTCGAGCTGGCGATCGCGCCAGCGCTCGACCCCGTCGGCGAGCAGATAGCGGCGCGACTCGGTCAGCGACATCGCCGGAATCGCCGCCAGAAGCGCCTCGTGGTCGGGGGAGCCGGCGCCCTCCCGAGGCTCGAAGGCCTCGAGCGCCCCCGCCCCGCCCTCGCGCTCGGCGCGGGCGCGGAGCCTTGCCCGGGTCGCCTCGATCTTCGCCTGGTCGGTGCCGGCGATCAGGTAGAGCGGGCCCATCTCGGAAGCCATGGCCCGAGTCTAGTTGTGAACTGGTCGGCCCCGGTCAGGTCACTCGACCAGCGGGCAATCGCACGATTAGGGCATAGACCAGGAGGCCGAGGAGCGGGAACAGTTCGACTCCCGCCCACCTTCCGCACGCCAACTGGTTCAGAACGAGAAGGGCCGGGAACGCGATGCCGATTCCCCTCAGCAAACCCGGGGGTACCCCGACGCGGCAGGCGAGCTCGGCGATCAGCAATGCGACCGCGACCACTGGGACGACGGCAGCGGTGCCGACGATCAGGGCCATGGCGGGAAAGAAGAGCAGTAGCCCAGGCGTCGGGTCCGTGCCCTGGACTTCCGTGTGGGTGGCCTGGCCGCGATCGTTGACGTAGGTGATGGTTGCGTCAACGCCCTGATTGATCCGGTCCTCGCCGACGGCACCGAGCACTCCCATCAGCAGCCCGACCCCGAGAATGACCGCATAGAGGAGCGCCAGGTTCGCGAGCCAGCGGTAGAGGGTCCGAGGAGGCCGAGGCGCCTCGATTTTTGCAGCCATTTCACCCGAATCGCTCATGGTCTCCTGGATATCGGTCTGCCCGAAGGTCTCCGTGAATGCCCGGCTTCGAGGGTGATCGTGCCGTCGAGGTCGGTGCGGAGGACGGGGACATGGTGACGAGCCAGGGTCTCGAGAGTCGAAGGCGTCGGGTGGCCGAAGGGGTTGTCGGCGCCGACCGAGATCACCGCCAGGCGCGGCCGGGCGCGATCGAGGAGATCGCCGAGGCCGGCGTCGTCGCTGCCGTGGTGAGCGACCTTGAGGACGTCGATCGGGCCCGGGTCGAGCGGGACGGCCTCGGCCTCCGCGTCGGCCGTCAGCAGCATCGAGAAGTCGTGCCAGCGGGCGATGGCGACCACGGCCAGCTGGTTCGGATCCTGTTCGGGAGGAATGTCGTGCAGGAGCTCCGGCGGCGGCCACAGCACTTCCAGCCGCAGCCCGCCCGAGCGGACCGATGACCCGGCGGCGATCCGTTCTGTTCGTGCTCCGGCGGCGTGGGCGAGGTCCAGCGGATGGCGGCCGAGGACGGCGTACAGCACGCGCTCGACCGGAACCCCGGCGAGCAGCTCGGCCTCGGCGCCATCGTGGTCGGACTGGTCGTGGGTGAGGATCAGGGCGCCGAGCCGATCCACCCCGGCGGCCTCGAGCTGCACGGCGATCCCGTCTCCCGGCGGCCCGGTGTCGACGAGGACCGGCGGGGCGCCGGCGGGCTGGAGCAGGATCGAGTCGCCCTGGCCGACGTCGAGGACGGAGACGCGCAGCCCGCGAACGGCGGGGACGCCGCCGGCGCCGTTCCCGGCTCCGATCGCCGCGCAGAGGAGGAGCGCGGCGAGGATCGCGAACGCGGCGAGTCTCCCGGCGACCCGACGGCGCGGCGGGGGCCGCAGCTCGCGGCGCCGCCGCGCGGCGGCGATCCGGCGTCGCCTCCCGATGCGGTTCACGACCAGTGCCGCGGCGGCGATCAGGGCATAGGAGGCGAGCAGGCCGCCGAGCCCGATCCGCACTTCGAGGTAGGCCCAACTCGGGCGGCCGCACCAGGCCGCGACCTGGGCGATGTAGGCCAGCAGCGGCGCGTTCACGGCGTTGATGGCCGCGACCGGAAGCCCGGGGATCTGGCCGGCGACCGCCGCCAGCATGCCGAGCCACATCGCGGGCGCCACCGCCGGAAGCGCCAGGAGGTTCGCGGCGAGCGTCGTCGTCGAGATGGCGCCGAAGTGGAACGCGATCAGCGGCGCGGTGGCGATCGTCGCAGCGATCGTCAGCGCGGCGCCCTCGGCCAGAGCGCCGCCGACGCCCCGCGATCCGATCCGCGCCACGATCGCCCGCCGCAGCGGGGCCGCCAGGAGCAGGATCCCGACGACCGCGGCGAAACTCAGCTGCCAGCCGACGTCGACCGCGATCCGCGGCTCGATCGCCACGGTCACGAGCGCCGCCGCCGCGAGCCCGTAGACGCGTGAGGCGCGGCGCCCGGCGAGCGTGGCGAGCACCGAGAGGGCGCCCATCACCCCCGCCCGCTGGATCGACGGGCCGGCGCCGGTCAGTGGAACGTAGACGGCGATCAGGGCCAGGACCCAGACGAGCCGCGCCCGCAACGGGATCCCGAGAGCGCCGAGCACGGGCATCGCCAGCAGGGCCAGAAGCGCGACGTTCTGGCCCGAGACAGCGAGCAGGTGGCTTAGGCCGGATCGGCGGAAGTCCTCGACCGTCCGCGGGTCGATCCGTTCGTCGTCGCCGAGGACGAAACCCCGCGCCAGCTCCGCCTCGCGGGCCGGCATCCCTCTACCCAGCGCCGCGTCCGCGCGAGCGCCGATCTCCCCGGTGTGAGCGAGGGCAAGGGCGACGGCCGATGCGACTCCCAGCAGCAGGAGCAGTGACGGCCGTCTGCTCGGCACCCGTCCTCAGGGCTGCAGGCGGGAGCGCAGCGACTCCATCGTCGCCGGCCCGATCCCGCTCATCTGGTCGAGCTGCTCGACCGAGGAGAGGCCGCCGTGCTGGTCGCGGAATTCGACGATCTTCTGCGCGGTCACCGGTCCGATCCCATCGATCGTTTCCAGCTGTTCGACCGTCGCCGTCCCGAGGCCGATCGGGCCGCTCGCGGCCGCAGGCCCGGCCGCCGCGGCGGCTCCGGCCGCGGCTCGGGCGGGCACGACGACCTGCTGGCCGTCGCTGAGGCGGGCGGCGCGGTTGATCGCTTCGACGACGGCGCCCGCCGCGGCTCCCCCGGCCCGCCGCATCGCGTCGATCACCCTCGCCCCGGCCGGCATCCGGTAGACGCCCGGGCGGCGCACCGCGCCCGACACGTCGACGACGATGTCGCCGCCGCCGCCCTCAACGCTCACCGCCGCGGTTGTGCCGCTGTCGGCGGCGGCACCCGCCTCCGCGGAGGGCGGGCCGGTGTCAGCCCTCAGCGCCCGCGCGCCGACCAGCAGCAGGGCGATCGCAACGGCGCCGTATACGACCAGCTGGGAGCGGCTCAGTTCGGGCACCGAGCAAGGGTGGGCGCGCGCGGCGCGCGGGTGGCGCGCTCAGTCCAACAATTCGGCTACGGGTCTTCGTCGTCGTCGTATCCGGTCACTTCGGCGAGCTCGTTCTCGTAGAGCTCCTGCATCGAGACCGGAGGCGAGGCCGCGGTGACGTAGACGAGGTCCTCGTCGCCGTTGTTCTCGATCCCGTGATCGGTCGCCGGCGGGATCAGGACAAGGTCGCCGACGCCGACCTCCTCGCGGTCGCCGGCGACGATCATGGTTCCCGCGCCGCGGACGACGACGTAGATCTGCTCGGCGTTCTCGTGCGAGTGCGAGGTCTGGTGGGCGCCGGGGGGGACCTCGACCCAGGTCGCGACGAGGTTCCGGGAGCCGAGCTCGCCGGCATCCATCAGGATGCGCGAGCGGAGGCGATGGCGCTCCTGGACCGGTGCCTCTGAGAGCCGCCTGACAAGCACGCGCGCTTTCTACCAGATATGCGCAGCCAGACCCTCGGGCGGCCTCAGCGGACGACGAGGTTCACCAGCTTGCCGGGAACGACGACCTCCTTGACGACCTCCTTGCCGTCGAGATGGCGGCGGACCTTCTCGCTGTCGCGGGCGAGGGCGAGCAGCTCCGCCTCGGGAGCCCCAGCCGCGGCCTCGATCCGGTCGCGGAGCTTGCCGTTGACCTGAACGACGAGCGTCACCGTGTCGCGGGCGAGGAGCTCGGGGTCGGCCTCGGGCCAGGGCTGCTCCCAGACCCGTCCGCCCTCGAGCCGCTCCCAGACCTCGGCGCCGAGGTGCGGCGCGAAGGGGAAGATCAGCGAGCCGGCGGTCGCGGTCGCGAATCGGACCGCGGCGATGCCGGAGGGGTCGGCGTAGAGCACGTCCTTGAGCCGGTAGGCATCGTTGACGAGCTCCATCACGGCGGCGATCGCGGTGTTGAACTGGAAGCCGCGCCGGAAGTCGCGTGTCGCCTTGTCGATCGCCCAGTGCGCCTTGGCGAGCAGCTCGCGCGCCTCGGTGCCGGCGCCGGCATCGACCTCGCCGGCCTCGAGGCCCTCGACCTCCTCGCAGAGCCGCCAGAGGCGGGCGAGGAAGCGGTTGACGCCCTCGACCCCCTCGTCCGACCAGTCCCCACCCCGCTCGGGCGGGCCCATGAAGCAGATATAGGTGCGGGTGGTGTCGGCGCCGTAGCGCTCGACGTACTCGGCGGGGCTGACGGTGTTGCCCCTCGACTTCGACATCTTCGCGCCGTCGCGGGTGATCATCCCCTGCGCGAAGAGGTTGGCGAACGGCTCCTGGATGGCGAGGTGGCCCATGTCGGCGAGGGCCTTGGTGAAGAACCGCGCGTACATCAGGTGCAGGATCGCGTGCTCGACGCCGCCGATGTACTGGTCGACGGGGAGCCAGTGCGCGGCCGCGTCGCGGTCCCAGGCGGCCTCCGCGTTGCGGGGATCGAGATAGCGGATGAAGTACCAGGAGGAGTCGACGAAGGTGTCCATCGTGTCGGTCTCGCGCCGGGCCGGGCCGCCGCAGCGCGGGCACGCGATCGCGACCCAGTCCTCGGCCGCGGCGAGAGGGCTGCGGCCCTTCGGCGCGTAGTCCTCGACCTCGGGCAGCTCCACCGGGAGCTGGTCCTCGGGGACGGGGACGATCCCGCACTCCTCGCAGTAGACGACCGGGATCGGCGCACCCCAGTAGCGCTGGCGCGAGACCAGCCAGTCGCGGAGACGGTAGTTGACCGAGGCATGGCCGCGGCCCTCCTCGGCGAGCCACGCGACGATCTCGTCGTAGACCTCGCGGTTGTGATTGCCGTCGAAGCGGCCGGAGGCGGTCATCGGCCCGTCCCCGGGATAGGGCAGGCCGTCGTCGTCGCGCGCCGTCTCCTCGTCGATGCCCTCGATCACCCGCCTGACCGGGAGGCCGTGCGCAACCGCGAAGTCGTAGTCGCGGGTGTCGTGGCCGGGCACGGCCATGATCGCGCCCGTCCCGTACTCCATCAGCACGTAGTCGGCGACGAACATCGGGATCTCCTCGCCGTTGACCGGGTTGACGACGCTGCGGTCAAGGGCGACTCCCGTCTTCTCGCGGTCCTCGGCGCCGCGTTCCTCGGCCGACTCGCGGGCGACGCGGTTGACGTACTCGCGGACGGCCTCCTCGGCCGGCGTGCCGGCGACCAGCCGCTCGAGGTCGGGGTGCTCGGGGGCGAGGACGAAGAAGGTCGCCCCGAAGAGGGTGTCGGGCCGGGTGGTGAAGACGGGGAAGTCGAGGCCCAGCTCCTCGCAGCGAAAGGTGACCTCGGCCCCCTCGGAGCGGCCGATCCAGTTGCGCTGCATCGTCACCACGTGCTCGGGCCAGGATTCGACCCGGTCGAAGTCGGCAAGGAGGCGGTCGGCGTACTCGGTGATGCGGAAGAACCATTGCTCGAGCTTGCGCTGCTCGACCGGAGTTCCGCAGCGCTCGCAACGTCCGTCGATGACCTGCTCGTTGGCGAGGACCGTCGCGTCCTTCGGGCACCACTGGACCGGCGCCTCGGTGCGATAGGCGAGACCGCGCTCGAACAGCCGCAGGAAGATCCACTGCGTCCAGCGGTAGTAATCGGGGGTGTGGGTGGCGAGCTCGCGCGCCCAGTCGATCGAGATCCCCCACTCGCGGAACTGGCGGCGGAAGGAATCGATCGAGCGCTCGGTCGCCTCACGGGGCGGTTCGCCGGTCTTGATCGCGTTGTTCTCGGCCGGCAGGCCGAACGAGTCGTACCCCATCGGGTGGATCACCTCGAAACCGTGGCGGCGGCGGAAGTGGGCGACCGCGTCGCCGACCGCATAGGTCTTGAGGTGGCCGACGTGGGGCTCGCCGGAGGGATACGGCAGCATCTCGAGCACGTAGCACTTCGGCTTCGAGGCCTCGAATCCGGGCCGGCCGGGGTTCGCGACCTCCCAGGTCGCCTCGTCGGCCCAGACCCGCTGCCACTTCGACTCGATCGTTTTCGGCTCGTAACCGCTCACGACAATCGATCTTATGGAGAAGCGCTCAGCCGGCGGCGACGCCGGACCGCGGGAACGGGGCCGGGCAGCTGACCGGGTAACGGTGGAGGCGATCCTGATCCTCGGCCTCCGACTCCCAGAAGGTCCCGGCCTCGCCGACCAGCGTCGTGGCCTTCCCGGGCCAGTGGCCCGAGGCGTCGACGTCGGCGATCGTTTCCTCGGCCACCGTGCGCTGCTCCTCGCTGGTGCAGAAGATCTCCGAGCGGTAGGCCGAGCCGACGACGTCCTCGCCGAGGTCGGGGCGGTGGATCTGGAAGAAGTAATCGAGCAGGTCCCGAAACGAGAGCCGGTCGGGATCGAAGACAACCTCGACCGCCTCGGCGTGGCCGGAGTTGTTCTCCTCGGTCGGGTTGTCGTTCTCGCCGCCGGTCCACCCCACGCGGGTCGAGACGATCCCCTCGCGCCGACGCAGCAGCTCCTGCATGATCCAGAAGCAGCCTCCGGCGAGCATCACGGTCTCGGTGTCGTCATTCATGGCTGCTCCCTCCCTCGACAGGCTGAGACTAGCCGCGCGGGGAGCGACGATCAAACCGCGCTCAGACGATCGGCGAGACGGCTTCGAGGATGTGGGGCCAGACGTAGACCTCGATCGCCGCCGCCATGATCAGAACCGGGATCGCGATCAGGACCGTGATCAGGGTGGCTGCGAGGAGCTGGTTCCACTCGCCGCGGCGGCTCGCGATCAGCCAGGCGGCCAGCGGCAGGAAGAGGGCCGTCAGCTCCGGGATCGCGTGCGGAAGGACCGTGAGGATCAGGACCAGGTGGGAGACGTCGAACTGGTAGGAGATCGTCGAGCACTGGAAGCCGAGGAAGAAGGCCTGGGTCGAGAGCGAGAAGAGGGTGACCGCGCAGACGAAGAGGATCGCGAACTCCGCTGCCTTGAGGTGAATCCAGCGTGAGATCCCGGCCCGCTGGTCGGCAGCGATCGGCATCGAGGCGCCGGCGATGAAGCCGGCGAGACAGGCGAACCCGTGCAGTGCGAGCACCAGCGAGTTGCGCCAGAGGATCGGCAGCATGTCGGTCGGCTCGGAGGGCTTGGTCAGGCTCGAGATGTGGACCGGGGTGAGGTCGGGCGTCAGTTTTCCGGCGACCACCCAGACCGCCGCCAGGAGGCAGAGCGCGATCGAGACACTGAGGGCGACCCAGGCTCGGAGGACGGTCCACTGCCCCTCGCGCCAGGCGTCGAGCGTGTCCCGGGTGTCCTGCATCCCATGCGAGAAGACCTGGCCATTGGCGACATTCATCCCTCCCTCATCGGCAGATGAAGTCGCCGCTTGAGCGGGCTCAGCTCAGAGCTCGGGCACGGTCGGGCCGCGGATCGCCTGGATCAGGCCCCAGAGCGAGACGGCCGCCCAGAAGCTCTCGAGGAGAAGGAATCCCCAGAGGGTTTCGAGGAGGGCGAGGACGCCGAGGATCAGCGAGCCGATCAGGTTCAGCAGCAGGTAGCTGCGCGAGTGCTGGCTCATCGCGCCGAACTGGGCGGCGGAGTAGGCGACGAGGATGAACAGGGCGCCCACGACCTGAACCAGTTGACCCATCTACAAAGGCTAGTCGGCGAGCTCGCGGGGGACGATCCCGATCCGCAGGTCGCGGCCGCCGCGATCGACCCGGAGCTCGAGCTCGCGACCGATCCGCTCCCCCACCATCAGCCGCTGGAGGTCGCCGACGTCGGCGAGGGCCTCGCCGTCGATCCCGACGATCAGGTCGCCGGCGCGGAGGCCGGCATCGGCGGCCGGGCTGTCCTCGACGATCTCGACGATCTCGATCCCGTTGTCCTGGCCGGCCTCCGCCGCGAGCCGCGGCGGCAGCGGCCGCGAGCCGCCGACGACGCCGATGTAGGCGCGCCGCACCCTGCCCTCGCCGATCAGTTCGGAGACGATGCGCCTAGTCGCGGCGTTGATCGGCACCGCGAGGCCGAGGCCGACCCCGGCGACCGCGGTGTTGATTCCGACCACCCGCGCGAGGCCGTCGCCGAGCGCGCCGCCGGAGTTGCCGGGGTTGAGCGCGGCGTCGGTCTGAATCACATTCTCGATCAGGCGGGTGGCCGAGCGCGTGCGGGTCGGCAGCGAGCGGCCGAGGGCGGAGACGACGCCGGCGGTGACCGAGCCGCTGAAGCCGTTCGGGCTGCCGATCGCGACCACCAGCTGGCCGACGCGGAGGTTCTCGGCGTCGCCGAGGGTCGCCGGGATCAGGTCGCGGCCGTCGGCGCGCAGGGCCGCGAGGTCGGAGAGCGCGTCGGCGCCGATCACCTCGAACCCGAACTCGCGCCCGTCGGGGAAGGACGCGGTCCCCTTCCCCTCGGTTCCGGCGACGACGTGAGCGGCGCTGAGCATGAAGCCGTCGGAGCTGATCGCAACCCCGCTCCCCGCACCCGCCATGCGGCGCCCGCGCCCCGTCTTCCGGCGCACGGCCAGGTGGGCGACCGAAGGCCCGAGGCGCTCGGCGACGCCGGAGACGGTGCGCGAGTACGCGTCGAAGGCTTCGGCGTCGGGAAGCTGATTCTCCGGCGCCGCCGGGCCGAACGCGGGGTCCGACGCTGAGGTTGAGTCGACCAGACGAAGATTTCCCATATCCGCTGACGTTAGCAACGGGATCGCGCCGGTCCCTTCAGTCGAGGCTCGAGAGGGCGGTGGCGACCGCGAAGCCGAGTGTGGTGACGAGGCCGGCGACGCGGCCCGACTGGCGCGTAGCGTCGGGGATCATCGAGTCGATCAGCATCACGAGCAGAGCGCCTGCGGCGAAGCCGTCGATCGCGGCACGGAGGTCGCCCGAGGTGACGTCGGCGAGTCCGTAGCCGAGGACGGTCGCCAGCGCGCAGATCACGGCGACCGCGATCCAGAGCCGGATCACGCGCCGGCGGGGTTCGCCGGCATCGTCCATCGCCGTCGCCGAGCCGATCGACTCCGGCAGGTTGGAGACGAAGATCGCCACCAGCAGCCCGAGGCCGACGCTCTGACCCCCGGCGAGGCCGATGCCGAGCACGAGCTGCTCGGGGATGCCATCGAGAAAGGCACCGAGCGCGAGCGCGATGCCGGGATCGTCTGCCTGGGGCCGACCGCTGCGCCCGGCGCCCTTGGAGAAGTGGGCGTCGATCCTCCCATCGAGGAAGAAGAAGGCGAATGCGCCGAGACCGAGACCGAGCGCCGTCGAGCGGATGCTGCCGACTTCGATGCCTTCCGAGGCGAGCTCGAAGCTGATCGCGCTGATCAGAGCGCCGGCGCCGAAGGCGAGGACGAGACCGACCTGACGTTCGGGCCAGCGGCGCGCGTAGGCGAGAACCGCGCCGATGACGAGCGAGGATGCCGCGAGCGTGCCCCAGCCCAGTGCAGCGGCCACTCAGCTCACCGCCACGGTGAAGTGGAGCTGACGGGACTCGAACCCGTGACCTACGCGCTGCCAGCGCGTCGCTCTTCCAGCTGAGCTACAGCCCCACGTCAAATCGAGGATGAAGTGTAATGCGAGGGCAGCTGATTCCCGGCCGCTACGCGGCGCGCTGATCGGGGCCCGGGTCCTCATCGACGTCGAGGATCAGGCTGTCGTCGGCGGTGCGGCGGACGCGGAAGTCCATCGGCGCGCTCTCTTCCAGCTCGCGCAGAAGCTCGATCGGGTGCTCGAGGTTCATCGAGAGCGTCGCCCGGCCCTCGGAGAAGCGCTCGACCGAGATGTCGGCGGCGCCGAGACGGCTGATCGCGTCCTCGATCCCGACCAGCTGCGAGAAGTCGCCGAGCGGCCCGATCTCGAGCCTCAGCGGCCCCTCGAAGACCTCCTGCCCGTTGCTCGAGGCCGTGCCGGCGCCCTCGACCGCGGCATTGGCGTCGACAAGCTCCTGGGCCCGCCGGCTGACGTCGACCGCCTCGCGCAGCGCCTTCATCCGGATCCTCGTCGCCTGGCCCCGGGCCTGGGAGTGGATCTCGTCGATGTGCGAGGTGACCGCCTCGAGCGAGGCGATGCTCCGCTCGTGGCGCTCGTCCGCCTCCTTCAGGCGTTCGCCGAGGCTGCGGATCTCGCGCTCGCGCTCGATCACCATGCCGGAGAGGTCCGCCGACTCCCGCTCGGCGCGAGCCGCGTCGTCGGCGGCCTGGCGCCAGCGATCAAACGCGTCCGCGGCCTTCTTCTGAAGGTCCGCGATTCGCGCTTCCCGGTCGACGATCGCCGCGTCGACGTCGCTGCGGCGGTAACCGAAAAGGGCCCTCTTGAAGCTGCCCATGCGCGGCAAGGTAGGGGCACCCTCGGACGGCATTTCGCGCCGATCGCCACACCGTCGAACGTCTGTTCGAGACGGGCTGGCTCAGGCCCTCGCGGCGGATCGTGCCTCAGGCTCGCCGAACCCCAGCTCGAGGCGCGGCGCCTCGTGCCAGAGGTCCTCGAGCGCGTAGCGCCGGCGCGCGTCCTCGGTGAAGACGTGGAGAACCGAGTCGAGGTAGTCGAGGACGATCCAGCCGGCGGCGCCATCGCCCTCGACCCCGCCCGGCAGCAGTTCCATCTCGTTCTTCAGTCGCAGCCTGACCTCGTCGACGACGGCGCGCGCCTGGCGCTCGTTGCGCGCGGTGCAGATCGCGAGGTAGTCGGTGTAGGAGACCAGATCGCGCATGTCGAGGACGGCGATCTCGGTCGCCCCTTTCGAGTCGCCGATCTCGGCCAGCCTTCGCGCCAGCGCCTCGGAGTCGAAGCCGCTCATGCTTGGTAGACGCCCTTCTCCTCGATGAATCGCGCCACCGGCTCCGGCACCAGGTATCGCAGCGGCCGGCCGGCCGCCGCCCGCTCGCGCACCACCGAGGAGGAGACCCCGAACTCCGGCATCTCGAGCATCGTCACCCGGTCCGACGCGCCGAGGCTGCGCATCACCGCGGCGACGTCGGAATCGGAGATCCCGGCCCGCCGCGCCACGGCGAGGCGAGCCAGCTCAGCGACCCGCTCCGGCTCGCGCCAACTCTCGAGGCCGACCGCTGCGTCCGCCCCCATCACGAACACCAGCTCCCTATCGCCCTTTTCATCACCAAGCCGCTCCAAGGTCTCATACGTGTAGGACGGCCCCTCGCGTTCAGTCTCGAGGGTCGAGACGCTGAACCGGGAGTCGTCTGCCGCCGCCAGCCGCGTCATCGCGAGCCGCTGCTCGCGGCCCGGATCGTCGGCGATCCGCTTGTGCGGGGCATCGCCGGTCGGCATCAGGATGACCTCGCTGAGCCCGAGCTGCCAGAGTGCCTCCTGGGCGAGCGCGAGGTGCCCCAGGTGCGGCGGATTGAACGCCGAGCCGAGGATCCCGATGCCGGCCGACTCAGCGCTACCCACGCACCTGGCCGTCGCCTTGGACGGCGTACTTGTAGGTCGTCAGCTCGCGCAGTCCGATCGGGCCGCGCGCGTGAAGCTTCTGGGTCGAGTTGCCGATCTCCGCCCCCATCCCGAACTCGAAGCCGTCGGTGAAGCGGGTCGAGGCGTTGGTGTAGACGACCGCCGCGTCGACGCCGTCCGTGAACCGCGCCGCGGCATCCTCGGAGCCGGTGACGATCGCCTCCGAGTGCCGGGTGCCGAAACGGTTGACGTGCTCGATCGCCTCCTCGAGCGAGTCGACCACCCCGACCGCGATCTTGAGGTCGAGGAACTCCGTGGCCCAATCCTCGGGCTCGGCCTCGGCGACCTCGACATCGCCCGCCGCCACCCGCGCCCGCTCATCGCCGACCAGCTCCACGCCCGCGTCGCTGAGGTCCGCCAGCGCCCCGGGGAGGAACTCGGCGGCGACGGCGGAGTCGACGAGCAGCGTCTCGGCTGCGTTGCAGACTCCCGGCCGCTGGACCTTCGCGTTGAGCGCGATCGCCCGCGCCATCTCGAGATCGGCCTCGGAATGGACGTAGACATGGCAGTTGCCGGCGGCGGCGTAGATCACCGGCACCGTCGCCACCTCCTTCAGGGCCGCCTTCAGCCCTTCTCCGCCGCGGGGAATCAGGAGGTCGATCAGCTCGTCCTGGGTCGCGAGCTCGGCGAGATCCTCATGGCCGCCGCCGGCGAGCAGCACCACCGCCTCCTGCGGCAGACCCGCCTCGACGAGCGCCTCGCGTACGATCGCCGCCAGCGCTCCGTTGGTGCGCTCGGCGTAGTGGGAGCCACGGAGGACGATCGCGTTGCCGCTCTTGATCGTCAGCGCCGCGCAGTCGATCGTCACGTTCGGCCGAGCCTCGTAGACGACGGCGACGACGCCGAGCGGCACCCGCAGCTTCCGCAACCGCAGATCTCCCGCCACCGTTTTCGCTTCGAGCTCCTCGCCGACCGGGTCGGGGAGAGCGGCGATCGCGCGCGCCCCCTCGGCCATTGCCTCGATCCGCTCCTCGCTGAGCGTAAGCCGGTCGCGGAGCGCCGCGCTCAATGCCGCAGCGCGCTCATCGGCGAGATCGGCGGCGTTCGCCTCCAGCACCTCGCCGGCCCGTTCGCCCAGCAGCCTCGCGGTCGCCTCCAGCGCCGCGTCCTTGGCCTCTGTCGAAGCGCTGCCAAGAACGCGCGAAGCCCTGCGAGCGGCTTCGCAGCTCTCCGCAACCGAGATAGCAGTCGTGGCCATCGGCTAAGGGTAACTGGCGGTGCTGGGTACCTCTTTCGAAGCGCGGCGCTACCGGCGAAGCCGGATAGCGCGAGAAAGAGGTACCCAGCACCGCCTCTTTCGCTGATCAGACGAGCACGAACCGATCGCGGCGGATCGCCTCATCGGCCGCATGCGGCAGCCGCTCTCGAACCGCGTCGCTCTTCAGCCCCACGACCTGGCCCAGCTCGCGCGCCGAGTAGTCGATGATCCCCTTGCCGAGCACCGCCCCGTCGAAGGCGACCTCGACCGCGTCGCCGGCGTCGAAATCGCCCTCGACCGCGCTGATCCCGACCGGCAGCAGGCTCGAGCCGCTCTCGCGCAGGACGCGGGCGGCGCCCTCGTCGACGATCACCCTCCCCCGCGCCGGCTTCGCGTACTTGAGCCAGAGCTTGAAGCTCGACGCCTTGCCTGCCTGGGCGGCGAAACGAGTGCCGACCGCCTCGCCGCCGGCGGCGGCGAGGAGCGATCCGGGCCGGGTGCCGTCGCAGATCACGCTCGGTATCCCGGCCTCGCTAGACATCTCGGCCGCCGCCACCTTGCTCCGCATCCCGCCCGATCCGAAGGCCGAGGTCCGGTCGCCGATGTCGGCCACCCGATCGAGCTCGGCGAAATCGCCGACCTCGGCGATCCGGCTCGCGCCGGGGTCGGTGCGCGGGTCGGCGCTGTGGAGACCGTCGACGTTCGAGAGCAGCACCAGCAGCCGCGCGTCGAGCAGGATCGCGACCTGCGCGGCGAGGAAGTCGTTGTCGCCGAAGCTGATCTCGTCGGTCGCGGTGGTGTCGTTCTCGTTGACGACCGGGACGACGCCCCAGGCGATCAGCCGGCGCAGGGTCTGGCGCGCGTTCAGATAGTTGGTCCGGGCGGCGATGTCGGCCGCGGTCAGCAGAACCTGCGCGGCGTGGGTCCCCTGCCGGGAGAGGCGTGCCTCGTAGGCGCGGAAGAGGTCGCCCTGGCCGACGGCGGAAGCGGCCTGCAGCTCGTCCATGGCCCGCGGCCGCGCCGACAGCTCGAGCAGGCGCATCCCCCGCGCGATCGCCCCCGAGGTGACCATCACGACCCGCTCCCCGCCCTGCTCGAGCGCCGCGACCTGCTCGCAGACCGAGTCGAGCACGTCGACGCGCAGCTCGCCGTCATCGGCGGCGACGATCGAGGAGCCGAGCTTGACCAGAAGCGTCATCGGCGCCCAGTGTAGGTCCAGCCGCGCGCCCGGACGCGGAGGCCGCGGTCGCGAGATCGCCGGTCGTGATGAGCGGGACCGCGGCCGAGCAGAGGACGTGCGGCTATATATGCAGCTCGAACTCGTGCTCGCCGATCCGCACGTCGTCGCCGGGCTCGAAGCCCGCGGCACGCAGGGCCGCGATCACGCCGATCTCGTTCAGGCGCTGCTCGAGGTATGCGAGCGCCTCCTCGTTGGCGAGGTCGTGGCGCTCGAACAGGAGCTCGACCCCGCGCCCGAGGACGCGGAAGCCGCCGTCCTCCTCGCGCTCGACCGCGTACCCGCCCTCGCCCGCCGGCCTGTAGACGCGGTGCTCGACCTCGAACTCCCCGGCGGTGGCCTCCTCCTCGGCCGGCAGCCGCTGCTCGTCTGACAGTTCGGCCAGGATCCGGCGGCGCAGCTGGTCGATGCCCTCGCCGGTCGCCGCGGAGACCGCGAGAACCCCGACCGCGGAATCGCCGGCTCGCTGCCGCCACTCGGCGAGCGCGGCCTCGACGTCGGCCGGGGCGAGGAGGTCGCGCTTGGAGAGGACGATCAGCTCGGGCAGCGCGTCGAGGCCGCCGCCGTAGGTGGAGAGCTCGTCGCGGACCGCGGCGTGGTTGGCGACCGGGTCGCCCTCGAGCGGCGCCAGGTCGACCAGGTGGAGGAGCATCGCGCAGCGCTCGACGTGGGCGAGGAACTCATGGCCGAGGCCGGCCCCCTCCGAGGCACCCTCGATCAGACCGGGAATGTCGGCGAGCACGGCCTGACGATCCTCGTCTTCGATCGTGCCGAGGACCGGGTTGATCGTCGTGAACGGGTAGTCGGCGACCTTCGGCGCCGCGCGCGTCATCCGGCCGAGGAGCGAGGACTTGCCCGCGTTCGGGAGGCCGATCAGGCCGGCGTCGGCGAGCAGCTTCAGGCGCAGCTCGATCCAACCCTCCTCGCCGCCGGTCCCCCGCTCGGCGAACCGGGGCGCCTGCCGGGTCGAGGTCGCGAACCTGCGGTTGCCGTGGCCACCGCGGCCGCCGTGGGCGACCGCGGCCCGCTGGCCAGGCTCGACCAGGTCGATCCGGCTGCCATCGACCGCCTCCGCCTGCGTCCCGGCGGGAACGGCGATCTCGCGGTCCTCGCCGCGCGCGCCGTGACGGTTCGCCCCCTCGCCGTGGCCGCCGCGGCCGGCGCGGAAATGCTTGTTGCCGCGCAGCGCCGCCAGGTCCCGCTTCGACGCATCGCAGACGAGGACCACGTCGCCGCCGTGGCCGCCATCGCCGCCGTCGGGCCCGCCGCGGGGCACATGCGCCTCGCGGCGGAAGCTGACGCAGCCATTGCCGCCGGCTCCGCCCTCGACCCAGATCTTCGCTCGATCGTCCACCGCGACACAGTCTCTCGGCTGCGAGGCCTGACCCTGGGAGAATGCTCGCTCGTGACCGGGAAGCTGCGGACGGGGGTGCTGATAGGCACGCTCGCGCTGGCGATCGCCGCTCCCGCGAAGGCGAGCGAGAACCCCGCCGCCCTCGCCCGCCAGCTCGGGCCCGGAACCAGGGTCGCCGCCCAATCGGAGGTCGGCTCGGGGGTCACCTTCATCGGCACCGGCACCGGCAGGGCGATCCCATTGCATGCCTCGACTCCGCGGGCCGCCGCCCTCGAAGCCGGCGATCGCTTCGGGTCCCGCTTCGGGCTCGGCCCCGACGCCTCGCTCCACGTCGCCGAGCTCGAAACGGCCCGCGACGGGAGCTCGGCGGCCCACCTTCAGGAGACAATCGACGGCGTCCCGGTCCTCGGCGGCGAACTCGCCGTCGGCCTCGACCCCGCCGGTGACCTGACCTCGATCGGAGGCGAGCTCGAGCCCGGCAGCGCGATCGACACGACGCCGACGGTGGCGCCGGCCGCCGCGGCGGACACCGCGATCGCCGCGGTCGCCAAGGACACCGGCGCGCCCGCAGCCGCGCTCAGTGCCACCGGCCCCCGGCTCTCGATCTACGACCCGCGGATCCTCGGTGGGCCCGGGCTGTCCCTCCCCCGCCCCGTGTGGACGCTGGAGGTCAGCTCCGCCGGCAGCCCGGTGACGGTGCGCAACCTGGTCCTCGTCGACGCCGACCTCGGCAACGTCGCGCTCAGCTTCAACGAGATCGACGGGCTGAAGAGCAGGGTGGTCTGCAACGCGGAATCGGAACCCGCCCTCGTTCCCTGCACGGCCTCCGCAGCCGAACTTGTCGAGGGAGACGATCCCACCGCTGCCGCTCTGGAAGCCCAGACCGCGTATGAACTGACCGGCGACCTCTATGACTTCTATGCCGGCCACTTCGGCCGCGACAGCATCGACGGCAAAGGCATTCCGCTGGTCTCCACGGTCGACTACTGCGACCCCGAAGAATGCCCGTTCGAAAACGCCTTCTGGAACGGCGAACAGATGGTCTACGGCGAGGGCATGGTCACCGACGACATCACCGGCCACGAGCTGACGCACGGCGTCGACGCGGCGCAATCGAACCTCTTCTACTACTACCAATCCGGGGCGCTCGACGAGGCCATCGCGGACATCTTCGGCGAGCTCTTCGACCTCTCCCTTCCGACCTACCTCGGCCACACCGACTCCCCGTCCGATCGCTGGCTGATCGGCGAGGACTCGGCGCTGGGCCCGATCCGCGACCTCTCCGACCCCCCGGCGTTCGGGCAGCCGGACCGGACCGGATCCGAAGAATGGTTCTTCGCCCCCGACACCGACTTCGAAAAAGGCGACAACGGCGGCGTTCACGAGAACAGCGGCGTCGGCGGCAAGGCCGCGTTCCTGATGACCGACGGCGGCACCTTCAACGGCCAGACCGTGACCGGGCTGGGCGAAGAGAAGACGCTCCAGATCACCTACGACGTAGCCGACAACATGCTGACCTCGGCGAGCGACTACCAGGACTACGGTGACGACCTGCGCCAGGCCTGCTCCGACCTCGTCGGGGAGCACGAAGTAAGCGGCGAAGACTGCGAACAGGTGCAGAAGGTCGTGCTCGCAACCGAAATGGAGAAGCCGCCGGCGAACGCGTCCCCGGCGACGGCGAGCCTCTGCGGCTCCGAAGGAACGCCGGCCCCGGCCTTCTTCGACGACCTCGAGAACACGGCCAGCGGCAACTGGACGAAGCAGACCTTCCAGGGCCCCAACGTCTTCTTCTACCCCCAGGACCCGAACCCGCTCGAATTCGACGCCACCTACGCCCGCAGCGGGACCAAGAACATCTGGGGGTTCGACGGCGGCGGCGTCTCCGACTCGGCGATCGCGATGACGAAGAGCATCTCCGTCCCCGGTGGCGGTCGGATGCACTTCGACCACGCGCACGGCTTCGAGACCGGCGAAGGAAACGAGTACGACGGGGGCGTGATCGAATACAGCACCGACGGCGGACTCTCCTGGAAAGACGCGGGCAACCTGATCGAAGCCGGCGACGACTACGGCGGCACCATCTTCACCAAATCCGGTAATCCCCTCGCCGGGCGGCCGGCGTTCGTCGGCGACAGCGCCGGCTACGGCTCGACCCGCCTCAACCTCTCCTCGCTGGCCGGCAAACGGATCCGCTTCCGATTCCGGATCGGCACCGACGAAGCACAGGAGGATTACGGCTGGTTCATCGACAACATCGAGATCTACCACTGCGAAGGGGAAGAAGAACCGCCGCCGCCCACCCCGGAACCAGCTCCGGCCGCCACCTCGGGCGCCCCGACTGGGGCATCCTTCCCGAACACGACGCCGGGGCCGAGCGAGGCCTGCCGGCGCGCCCGGGCGGCGCTGAGAAGGGCCAAGGAGAAGCTGAAGCGGGCCCCGGCACCGCGCAGGCGGGGCGCCACCGCCGAGGTCAGGCGAAAGCGCAGGGCTGTCAGGCGCTCCTGCCGCCGATAACTCGTACGAACGGGCCTGCCGAGCTCTGTGATGGGAGCGGGCGGTACCACTACCCGAGCGCGGCGCTACCGGCGAAGCCGGATAGCGCGAGGGAGGGGTGTCGGCCGCTCCCTAACCCTGATCCTCGAGGACCGAGATCGTGCGGCCCCGGCGCGACGGCCGAAACTCGACCGTCCCCTCGCGGGTCGCGAAGATCGTGTGGTCGCGCCCGAGGCCCGTCCCCTCGCCGGGGCGGAAGCGGGTGCCGCGCTGGCGGACGATGATCTCGCCGCCGGCGACCCGCTGACCGGCGAACACCTTGACGCCAAGCATCTTCGGGTTCGAGTCGCGGCCGTTGCGGCTTGAGCCGAGTCCTTTCTTATGAGCCATCCTCGCCGTCCTTTTTAGCAGCCTGTTTTTTCGCCGCCGGTTTCCTCGCCATCAGTTTCAGCTCGGTCACCTCGAGCCGGGTCAGCTCAGAGCGGTGCCCGGCACGCCTGCGGTAGCCCTTCTTCGGCTTGTATTTGAAGACCTTTACCTTCGGCCCGCGAAGGTGCTCGGCGACCGTCGCCTCGACTTTCACCTTCTCGAGCTCCTTCGGCTCGGCGATGACCTCCTTGTCGCGGAACAGGACCGGCCGGAGGGCGATCTTGTCGCCCTCATTGGCGCTGAGCCGGTCGACCAGCACGGAGGTGCCCTTCTCGACCCGGTACTGCTTGCCACCGCTCTCTATGACCGCGTACGTGCTCATTCTTCCTTGCCGCTCTGAGTGGAGCGCGACCGACCGCGACCGCCACCACGGCCACGACGGCTACTGCGCGAGGCGGAGGATTCTAGCTGGGAGCCATCTCCATCGCCTCCGGCGCCGTTCGAGTTGGCGGCGTCATCCGGCAGCGAGGCGACCGCGGCCGAGCGCTCGACGCTCTCGATCCTGACCAGTTTCCGCTCGCCGACGAACGGGCCGCCGCCGCTGACGCTGACTATGTAGGAGTCGATCCGCGCGACCGCGTCGTCGGGGTTGTACATGTGCGGCTCCTCGATCTTGACCAGAACCTCCTCGCCGACCTTGAACGGCAGCGCCCGCTCCTCGATCTCCTCGACGGTCCCCGATTCGACCAGCTCGAAGGTGTCGAACGGCAGCGCATCGCCGCCCTCGAAGTGGAACTGCTTGCCGGTTTCGCTCTCGAGCTCGGCGAGGCCGCTGTCGCGCCCCATCAACTCGGCGGCGACCTTCGGATTGACCCGCATCAGGAATGCGTCGCCGTCGTCGGCGGCGATCTCGCGCATCTTCCGCAGTCCCTCGAGCGCGACTGTCTCGGCCGAGAGCACGACGCCCTCGCCGTCGCAGGTCGGGCAAGGCACGGTCAGGATCTCGCGCACCCCGTCGGTGATGTTCTGTCGCGTCATCTCGACCAGGCCGAGGGGCGAGACCTCGACCACGTAGCTCTTCGACTTGTCGGCGTCGAGCGCTTTGCGCAGCGTTTTCAGCACTTTGTCGCGGTTTTTCGCGCGGGCCATATCGATGAAGTCGATGACGATGATCCCGCCGATGTCGCGGAGACGGAGCTGGCGCACCACCTCCTCGGCGGCCTCGGTATTGACTTTGGTGATCGTTTCCTCGAGCCCGCCTTTCCCGCGTCCGGTAAAGCTGCCGCTATTGACGTCGATCACCGTCAGCGCCTCGGCGTAGTCGATCACCAGGTAGCCGCCCGAGGGCAGGTCGACCCGTCGGTCGAGGGTCGACTCGATCTCCCTGTCGACGCTCCATTTCTCGAGCAGCGGCTTGCGGCCCTCATAGAGCTCGACCTTCTCGACCAGCTCCGGCGCTGTTCGCTGGAAGAACCCGGTGACCCGTTCGAACTGCTTCGTGGAGTCGATGATCGCCGCTTCGAAGTCGCTGAGGAAGACGTCGCGGAGGACGCGGACGGGGAGGTCGGCCTCCTGGAAGACCAGGCCCGGGGCCTTGGTCTGTTCCGTCCGGCGCTGGAGCACCTCGTTCAGTTTGTGGAGGTAGCCGATCTCGCGCACGAAGTCGGATTTCTTCGCGCCGTGCGCGGCGGTCCGGACGATCAGCCCGCCCGGGCCTTTGTAGGTACGGTCGACCATCCGGCGCAGCCGGTCGCGCTCGGATTCGGACAGCCTGCGGCTGACGCCGACTCCGCTCCCCTGCGGCGCGTAGACGAGATAGCGGCCGGCGATCGACACGTTCATCGATAGCCGGGCCCCTTTCGACTTCAGCGGGTCCTTGACGACCTGGACGACGATCTCCTGGCCGGATTTGAGCATCTCGCTGATCCGGCGACCACTGCCACGGCCACGCCGCGGGACCTGCTCACCGTTCGGGAGGACGATCTCGTCGACGTGCAGGAACCCGTTTCGCTCCAGCCCGATGTCGACGAACGCCGCCTCCATGCCGGGCAGGACGTTGTCGACCTTCCCCTTGTAGATGTTGCCGACGATCGAACGCCGGCCGCGCCGCTCGATGTAGAGCTCCGCGACGTTCGGTTTGGCGCCCTTGGTCTTAGACTCGAGGACGGCCACGCGTGTCTCGCCGCGATCGGCGGACACCAGAATTGTTTTTTTCATTTCCTTTGACTCAGTTCAGTAGGTACGCATCGCCGGCCACCGCTCGGGTCACCAGGCGAACCTGCCTTTCTGACTGAGGCGCGCTTGGACGTGG
>DASXBC010000185.1:0-1539 GCA_036406355.1 Solirubrobacterales bacterium
GAGGTGGGCCTCGCGGTCGCGGAGGAGGGCGCTGCGGAGGGCGACGCAGAATTCGCCATCCTCGGTCGCGTCCATCCACCCGACCGGCCCGGCGTACCAGCCGCGGTCCATCCCCTCGAGCTCGCGAATCGCCTCGGCGGCGACGTCTTCGGGTTCGCCCCCGACCGCGGGCGTCGGGTGGAGGAGTCCGGCGAGGGAGATGGCCGAAAGCGGTTCGGCAAGCTGGGCGATCACCGGCGTCGCGAGGTGCTGGATATTGGCGACCCGGATCACCTCGGGCTCCTCCCCGGCCTCGACCCAGACCGCGTGGGGCCGCAGCAGGCGGACGATCTTCTCGGCGACGATCCTGTGCTCGCGACGGTCCTTGTCGCTGCGCATCAGCTTCTCGCCGAGGTGGTCGTCGACCGACGGGTCGGAACTGCGGCGGGTCGAGCCCGCGAGGGCGACGGTCGATGCGCCGGCGCCGGAGCGGCGGATCAGGAGCTCGGGGCTGGCGCCGACGAAGGCCGCCTCGGGCGTCCCGCAGCAGAAGCAGAAACAGGATGGGAAGTGCTCGCGGAGGGCACCGAACACCGCCGCCGGGTCGTGCGCCGCGGGCGCGCTGACGACCACCTCGCGGGCAAGAACGACCTTCTCGAGGGACCCGGCCCCGATCCGCACGGTCGCCTCCTCGACGGCCTCCTCGAAATCCCCCGGGGGGCGGGCGCTGCGGATCGTCGGGCGCTCGAGCCGGTGCGGGTCGATCAGCGCGAGCGAGTCGGTCCTCAGACCCGAGACCCTGCTTTCGGCGCGGTCAGCGGCCTGCTCGAGGTCGTCGCCGGGGCCGACCACGACGTTGACGGTGAGGAATACCTCGTCGCCGGTACGGCAGATCGAGACCTGCGGCAGCCACATCGTCGCCGGGGTGAACGAGGACCACGGCGAGGAGCCCGCGCCTTCAGGATCGAACGCGAAGCCGCCGGTCCAGACCGGTCCGGCGCCCGCCGGCAGGTTGCCAGGCTCCTCGACGACCGCCTCCTCGGCGACGCGCAGGCACTCACGGGCGACGTCGCCGAAGCGCGCCGGTCCCCGCGAGGTCGACTCGTGCGCAACGCCGAGCGTCGCGAGCGCGAACTCGCGGTCGGGCTGCTCCCAGCAGAACCAGCGATCGGAGGCCAGCCGCGAGGCGAAGACCGCTGCGCAGGGATCGATCTTGTCGACGGCGACGGTGACGCTGGCCAGGGTCCGGCGGCCGTTCTGGACGGCCTCGCGCAGGGAGGCGCGGAGCGAATCGGCGAGTGACGAGGCCCAGGCGTCGCCTGGAGCCGACATCTCAGTCGGCGCCCCTGGCGATCGCGATCTCGCCGGTGCGCACCATCTCGATCAGCCCGTGCGGTCGGATCATCCGCTCGAAGGCCTCGATCTTGTCGGCCGACCCCGTCACCTCGATCGTCAGCGTCCGTTTCGAGACGTCGACGATCTTGGCCCGGAAGATGTCGGCGAACTGGATGATCTCGGCCCGGTTCTCGACCGCGGCCGACACTTTGAACATCGCCATCT
>DASXBC010000186.1:0-2153 GCA_036406355.1 Solirubrobacterales bacterium
GTCTCGGCGGCGAGGTCGCCGAGCCGCTTGAGGCTGTTGGCGATCTGGGCGATCGCCCCGAAGGCGAGCCCGGCGCGCTCGTTCATCAGCGTCGTGATCGCCACCGACCAGCCGTTTCCGACCCCGCCGACGACGTTCTCCTCGGGGATCCGCGCCTCCTCGATGAAGACCTCGTTGAACTCGCCCTCGCCGGTGATCTGGACCAGCGGCTTGGCCTCGACCCCCGGCTGCTCCATGTCCATCAGGAAGTAGGTGAGGCCCTTGTGCTTGGGCGCGTCGGGGTCGGTGCGGGCGACGAGCATGCACCACTTGGCGTACTGGGCGAAGGTCGTCCAGACCTTCTGCCCGGTGACGACCCATTCGTCGCCGTCCTTGACCGCCTTGGTCTTCAGCGAGGCGAGGTCGGAACCCGACTCCGGCTCGGAGAAGCCCTGGCACCAGATCTCCTCGGCGGTGAGAATCGGCTCGAGGTAGCGCTGCTTCTGCTCGTCGGTGCCGTGGGCGATCACGACCGGGCCGCCCATCGCCAGGCCGAGCACGTTGGCCGGGCTCGGCGCCTCCTGGCGCGCCGCCTCGCCGACGAAGATCGCCTGCTCGATCAGCGTCGCGCCGCGGCCGCCGTACTCCTTCGGCCAGGATATCCCGGCCCATCCCGCCTCGTGCAGCTTGCCCTGCCACTCGCGGCGGAAGGCCATCACCTCCTCTAGCCCCGACTCGGGCTCGGGCCCCGGATGGTTCTCCTCCAGCCAGGTCCGGACCTCGTCGCGGAACTCCTGCTCCGAAGGTGAGAGGCTCAGGTCCATCGGCCCAAGAGACTACCGCTCCGCTGTTCCTTTTCCGTCATATTCGGGGACAGGGAACAGGCGGCGGGGGTTCAGACCCTTTGGATGAGCGTTCCGGTGCCGAGGCCGCCGCCGCAGCACATCGTCACCAGGCCCATCCCCTTGTCGGAGCGCTCCATCTCGTGCAGCAGGGTGGTGATCAGCCGGGCGCCGCTCGAACCGAGCGGGTGGCCGAGGGCGATCGCGCCGCCGTTGACGTTGACCCGGTCCATGTCGGGGTCGAGCTCGCGCCGCCAGGCGGCGACGACGGAGGCGAAGGCCTCGTTGACCTCGACCAGGTCGATGTCGTCCATCGCCATCCCGTTGCGCTCGAGCAGCCTTTCGGTCGCCGGGATCGGGCCGGTGAGCATGATCACCGGGTCGACGCCGACCGTCGTCTGGTCGTAGATCCGCGCTCGCGGCTCGAGGCCGAGCGCGTCGGCCTTCTCGCGGGTCATCAGCAGCACCGCGGCGGCGCCGTCGGAGACCTGCGAGGAGTTGCCGGCGGTGATCTTGCCGTCCTCCTTGAAGGCCGGCTTGAGCTGGGAGAGCTTCTCCAGCGAGGTGTCGGGGCGGATGCCCTGGTCGGCGACGTAGGTGTCGCCGTTGACCGCGAAGGGGACGATCTCGCGCTCGAAGCGCCCCTCCTCGGTCGCCTTGGCGGCGAGCTGGTGCGAGCGGAGGCCGATCTCGTCGAGCTCGGAGCGGGGGATCTCCCACCTGTCGGCGATCATCTCGGCGGAGATTCCCTGCGGCACGAGGTTGTAGCGCTCCATCAGCTCGGGCGAGAAGGCGAAGCCGTGCTCCTGCATCACCGAGGCGCTGTCGGCGAAGGAGATGTGGCCCATGTGCTCGACGCCGCCGCCGATCATCACGTCGTGGACACCGGAGGCGACCATCGCGGCGGCGAAGTTGACCGCCTGCTGGCCCGAACCGCACTGGCGGTCGACCGTGGTCGCCGGCGTCTCGATCGGCAGGCCGGCCTCGAGCCAGGCGTTGCGGGCGATGTTGATCCCCTGCTCGCCGAACTGCTGGACGCAGCCGGCGACGACGTCTTCGACCTCAGCGGGGTCGATCCCGGCGCGCTCGATCACCTCGGCGTAGACCTTGGCGAGCAGGTTGGAGGCGTGGACGTCCTTGTAGTAGCCCTTCTCCTCGTGGCCGCGCCCAATCGGCGTGCGGACCGCCTCGACGATGACGACCTCGCGGCCACCGAACTTGCCGTTTCCGTTGCTTGACATCGAAGCCTCCGTTCGTCGCCGTTCACTTTCAGGATACCGATTGACTGGTCAGTCAGCCAGGGGGGTGGGGCGTCGTGTGCCCCTCCTCACT
>DASXBC010000187.1:0-6837 GCA_036406355.1 Solirubrobacterales bacterium
GCAGGTAGTCGATCGGGCTCGCCGGCGAAGCGAGGTGGTAGACGAAGTCGACGTCCTCGGAGATGTCGACCTTCTCGATGATGTCGGTGTGGCGGAACTCGAACTCGGGGTCGCGGATGTGCTCGATGTTCCGCAGCGACCCGGTCTCGAGGTTGTCGATGCAGATCACCCGGTGCCCCTGCCCCAGTAGGTGCTCACAGAGATGGGAGCCGAGGAATCCGGCCCCACCGGTGACGACGCAGGTGCTCATCGCGAACCCTCACGCTTCATTGCCGGCCGATGCTACCGAGCAACGACCCCCCCGGCGGCGTCGACCCGCGGCTGCAATTTTCGGCCACAGAACTCGTTCGCGCGGCGGCGTCCGCCGTCCGCCTCCTCCCCCAGCGGCCAGAGCATTACCGCGCATTTGCTGCAATTTCCGACTTTTTCTTGGCGAATTAGGGGCTTTTGGGGGGAGAAATGCCGGAATTGCGAGTTTGGACCCGGGTCAGTCCAACCTTGAAGCCGTCCCGGTGCACCGGGGGGTGTGCAGCGGGAGGTGTGTCTCAGATGGAACAGGAGTCGATCGCGATGGGCGCCCCGAGCGCCGACCTCGCTGCCAGGAAGCGCGCCGCGGTCGAGCTGATCGCCCAGCACGGCAGCGCATTGCGGCGCACGGCGCGCCGCTACTCGCTGAACACGGAGGACGCCGAGGACGCCTACCAGCGCTCGCTCGAGATTCTGCTGACGAAAGCGCCGAACGTGAGGCTGAACGAACTCGTCCGCTGGACGCACACGGTGATCAAGCACGAGGCCCTCGCCGTCCGCCGCAAGCGGGAGCGGATGCTGGGCGGCGTCCCACAATCGGCCGAGGACCCGACCCGGGAGGACTGGGTCGCCCTGATCCCGGCGACCGGGGACGGTCCCGACGTCCAGGCGGAACAGGGCGAGCGGATCGCCCGCAGCCGCGAGGCGCTGCAGACGCTGAAGCCGGCCGAGCTGCGCGCGCTCACCCTGCTCGCCGAGGGCTACTCGTATGCGGAGATCGGCGAGATGACCGGCTGGACCAGGACCAAAGTCAACCGCTGTCTCGCCGAGGGACGGGAGCGGTTCCGAAAGCTCTTCGCCCGTAGCGAGGACGGCAGCCGCTGCGCCGAGATGCGGCCGCTGCTCTCGGCCTTCTGCGACGGCGAGGCCACCGGCAGCGATGTCGACGCCGTCCGGGAGCACCTCCGAGCCTGCGCCGGCTGCCGGGCGACCATGCGCGCCTACCGCGCGACTCCCGGCGCCGCCGCCGCGCTGTCGCCGGTCCTCCCCGCCCGGGGAATTCTCGAGCGCCTCCAGGATCTGGGCGCGGCGGTCCAGTCACGGCTCCCTCTCGGTGGCGGTGGAGGCGACTCAGCGATCTCGCAGGTCGCCGCGGCGGGCGGGACCCGCGGGGCGGGGATGGCCGCGGTGGCAAAACTGCTGACGATCTGCGCCGGCGCCGCCGGTGGCGCCGCGGCCTGCGTCGCCGCCGGGATCACGCCGGCGCCGCTGATCGAGCACCACGAAAAGGCGCCCACGATCGAGCGCGTGTCGAAGGCCGCGTTCGAGGAACCGGCGTCCGAGCCGGTCGACGTCGCCCCTCCGGCCGACCCGGAGCCGGCGCCCGAACCGACCCCGACGAGGGAACGAGCCGAGCAGGAACCGGCCCCCGAACCGGCGCCCGCGCCGTCGCCGGCCCCCGAAACCTCGGCCGGCGCCGTCGAATACAGCCCGCCCGAGCCGGCTTCCGCCCCGGCGTCGCCAGGTGGAGGCGAATCGTCGGCGCCGAACAGCGGCAGCGCGGCGGGCGAGTTCGGGCCATGAGCGTCCGCGGAGCGATCCTCATCACGATGACCGCGCTGGCGCTGCTCGGGCCGGGCGCAGCCGACCGCGTCTGGGCGGGAGCGCCGGCGCCGATCGACCTGAGCGTCGAAGGAGGCGAGGAATCCTGGCAGGCGACCCGCAGCTTCGGGCTTCGCTGGCGCCTGCCCGACACCGGGTTCGGCCTGCCGCTCACCGGAGCCAACTATCTCCTCCGCGACCCCTCGGGAGCGGTGGTGGCGGAAGAACGGATCGGCCTCGGCAGAGACCAATGGACGGTGCGTGTCCCCGCCCGGCCCGGCATCTACACGGCCGAGGTGTGGTTCGAAGACATCACCGGCCGCGGCGCCCACGCCGCCGTCTCACTCCGCTTCGACGACACGACTCCTCCCCCGGTCGCGGCCCTCCCCGCCGGCGGCTGGATCGCGCGCTCGGACCTGCCCCACATCGTCCGCATCGGCCATCCCCAGGGCGCACTGCCGCTCTCCGGGATACGCGGCTATGCGATTTCGATCGACCGCTCGACCGATCGCCGGCCCTGCGAGGGCCCGAGCAGCTGCACCGAGACCGAGACTGACCTTCGCGGCGGGATCGCCGACGATTCGATGGCCGTCTCCGAGCTCCCCGAGGGAGAGAACCACGTCCACGTCGTCGCCGTTTCCGGATCGGGCGTGAGCTCGGCCGAGATCGGCGACACCGTCCTTCGCGTCGACCGGACCGACCCCGTGACGCATCTCCGCGGTCTACCCGACGGTTGGACGAACCGCGCGGTCACGGTGACCGCGTCGGCCGCCGACTCCGGGTCGGGGATGTCCGGCGAAGGGGCCTTCACGGCGATTCGGGTCGACGGCGGCGTGCCGGCGGTGGCCGGCGGCGATTCGGTCAGCGCAACGGTGATCGGCGACGGTCTCCATCGGATTGCGCACTACGCCCAGGACGCGGCCGGCAACGTCAACGACGGCTCGACTCGGAACGGTGTCCGCGACCTCGCTCCCGCCGTGGCGACCCTGGGAATCGACCGCGAGCCGCCGGAGGTCACGCTCGTCGCTTCCCGCGATCCCGCTGATCCGGAGTTGATCCGCGCCCGGGTGACGGACCCGCTGGCCGGCCCCAGCGCGGCGCGTGGCTCGATCGGGGTGCGGGCGGCGGGATCCGGTGACCAGTTCAAACCGCTTCCGACCCAGGTCCTTCCCGGCGGCCTTCGGGCCCGCTGGGACTCGGAGGCCTACCCACCCGGCCACTACGAGTTCAGCGCCACCGGCTATGACGCGGCGGGCAACGCGAGCGCCGCCGCGCCGATGACCCTCTCCAATCCGCTGAAGACGCCGACGACACTCAGGATCGGATTCGGCGGAGCGACGCTCGTCTGGCAGAACTGCACGCGCAGGCGAGGGGGGCGCCGCTGCCACCGCGAAGCCGTCTCCGAGCTGCAGGGCCGGCCGCAGAGCCGAGTCGTCCCCTATGGACGGGGGACGCTGGTCAGCGGGCTGCTGACGACCGAGTCGGGCTCGCCGCTGCCGGGCGAGCCGGTCAGGATCTTCGAGCAGCTGGGTAAGGGGCCGGGGGGCTCGGCGAGGACCGAGACGGTCGCGACCGACTCAGCCGGGCGATTCTCGATCCGGCTGCCCGCCGGACCGAGCCGAGAGATCTCGGCCGCCTTCGACGGCGCCCGGACGCTCACCCGCTCGGCGACGACGCCGCTGCGCCTGGCGGTGCGGACCAAGGTGGCGATGCGAGTCTCCTCGCCGACCGCCAGGGTCGGCGGCAGGCCGATCGTCTTCAGCGGCCGAGTCTTTGCCGGCCCGGGCGGGATCTCCGCCGACGGCAAGGCCCTGTCGCTGCAGTTCCGGCTGCCGGGGATTCCGTGGACCGAGTTCCGGACGGTCAGGACCGATCGGATGGGACGGTTCCGGTACGCGTACCGGTTCAGCGACGACGACAGCCGCGGCGCCCGCTTCCAGTTCCGGGCCTATGCCCCGGCACAGAGCGACTGGCCCTACGAGCCGGGGGGCTCGGGGCCAGTCGCAGTGCTCGGGATCTGAGGAGGGGTACTACCGCAGCGCGGAGAGCTGCTCGCCGACCTGGTCGACGAGGTCCTGCGCGCGGGAGGTCTGCTCGTCGAGGGTCTTGCGGACCCGCTGCTCGACCTCTTTGCGATTCCGTTTCAGGGTCGTCTCGACGTCGCGGCGGCGCTTGCGGGCCTCGCGCTCGACACGGTTGCGGGTCTTGCGGGCTTCGGTCGTCGCCCTACGGCGGGCGGAGTGACCGCGGCGCTCGCTGCGCTTGACGGTCCGCCGGAGGCTGGTCCGATAGGACTTGAGCTGCTTCTCGGCGGTGTCGCGGCCGGTGAACGGATCGACCAGCTCGGCGACGCGATCCGAGACCTCGAGGACGACGCCGACGGGGACGTCGACGGCGGCTTCGGCGGCCGACCTCGCGCGCTCGGCGCGGGAGGTTTCAGTCTGGACGGCGCCGTTCGGCGAGGATTTGGTCTTGGTCGATTTCGACTTGCTGGTCCTGCTCTGGGTCGGCATGAAATGGAGCCTTTCGGGAGTTCGGGTTCAGGAGGGAGGTTCGCGAGTCTAGCGAACATATGTTCTTGGCGAACAGACGTTCTTAAACGTTTTTGGGGAGCCGGTTACAGCGGCGAGTCGACCCACTCGTCGGTCGGCCCCGCGACCGAGGTGACGACCTCGACGATCTCCGGCGGAGCCTTCTGCGGCGAGCCGGCGTCGAACGGCGGCTGCGGGTCGTACTCGATGCCGAGCTGCACCGACTGCGCCACCTCGGGCCCGAGCTCGCGCCCGACGAGGTGGAGCGCCATGTCGATTCCGGCCGAGACGCCGGCGGCGGTGATCACCTTGCCGTCCTCGACGTAGCGGCCGCCGACCGGGTCGGCGCCGAGCTTGCTCAGCGCCTCGAGGAAGAGCCAGTGGCCGGTGGCGCGCTTCCCCTCGAGCAGGCCGGCGGCGCCGAGGATGAGCGAGCCAGTGCAGACCGAGGTGGTCCACTTCGTGTTCCTGTCAACGGCGCGAAGCCAGGCGAGGACCTCCTCGTCCCTCATCAGCGGCCGGCTGCCCGAGCCGCCGGGGACGAGGACGATGTCGGGATTGGTCACCTCATCGAGAGCGTGGTCGGCGGTGATTCCGAGCTGGCCCGGTTCGTCGCGGACCTCGCCCCGCTCCTTGCCGACGAACCGCACCTCCCAACCGGGGACCGAGCGGAAGACGTCGTAGGGGCCGATGGCGTCGAGAACCGTCATCTCCTCGTAGAGGAGGATCGCCGTCTGCATTGCCGCAATCCTCGCAGGCTCAGGCGACCGTCTCAAGACACGAGCGAACGGTCCCGAGCGAGAGATCTCCGGCGGCCACCCCGACCGGGTAGCGAGCGGCGATCCCGAGGTCGGCCGCGCCGGGCTCGAGCCGGCCGAACGCGACCAGGCCGCCGGCCTCGCGCGCGATCAGCTGCGCGGCGGCGATGTCGACCGAGCGGCAGGGGCGGAGGCTCAGCATCGCGTCGAAACGGCCGGCGCCGACATAGCAGGCGGTGATCGCGATCGAGCCCACCACCCGCAACCGGTAGACGCGGCCGTCGAGGGCCTCGAGCGCCGGCAGCGCCCATTGCGGCTCCGCCGACTCGACCCCGAGCAGCTCGAGCTTCTCGCGATCGGGCCCGACCGCGATCGCGCTGCCGCCAAGCGCCGCCCCGCCACCGCGCTCGGCGACGAACTCCTCGCCGGCGCCGAAGTCGTGGACGAAGCCGAACTCGACATCGGCCATCGAGGGCCCGGCGGCTACGGCGATGCTGAGGCTGTGCGAGGGAAGGGTGCGGCGCGCGTTGAGCGAGCCGTCGATGGGGTCGATCACGACCCGGGCCTCACCGCCGTCCCCGAACGGGACCTCCCCCCGCTCCTCGGAGACCGCGACGAACGAGGCACCCTCGCTGGCCAGCCGCTCGAGCTCGGCGAAGACGACGTCCTCGCAACGGCGGTCGATCGCGAGGGCGCGGTCGCCGCCCTCGCCCACCCCCTCGTACACGGTCCGCTCCTCGATCCCCGGCGTCCCTTCGAAGATCCGACGCTGCTCGGCGACGATACGGCGGCAGATTCCCCGCCAATCTGCGGACAGTACGTCCATCGCCCAGATGCTATGTCGCTAGCGTTGAGGCCATGAGCGCGAGGCGAGCGGGTGTCCATCTCCGGTTGTTCGCGCTGCGAGCGAGGCGCGAAATTTGACGATGCCCGAGACGTCCCTCCAGGACGCTGCGATCGACCACGCCGAGGGTCCGCTGCTGCTGCTCGGCGAGCCCGGCACCGGCAAGAGCGAGGCACTCGCACGCCGCCTCGCGCGGCTCGCCGCCGATCGCGAGGCGGCGCCCGACCGGGTGCTGCTGATCGCCGCGACCGGGCCCGGGGCGGAGCGACTCCGGACGCGGGTCGAATCGCTCCTCGACGACCCCTACGGCGAGCTCTGGATCGGGACCTGGGACGCAATCGGGGAACGGCTCCTGCGCGAGCACTCCGACGCCGCCGGACTCGACCCCTTCTTCGACGTCCTCGGGCCGGCCGAGCGCCTGGCGATGCTGCTCGACCGAGTCGACGAGCTGCCGCTCCGCGGCCACGAGATCCGCGGCAACCCGGCCGGGCTGCTGGCGCGGCTGCTGGCGCGGATAGACGAGCTCAAGGCCGGTGCCGACCCGCCCGACCCCGAGCTCGCCGACCTCGTCGCCGCCCACGACCGAATCGTCGCCGCCTCCTGCAACCTCGACCGCGGCGACGTCTTCCTCACCCTCAACCGCCTCCACGCCGAGCGCGAGGACGTCCGCTCCGCCCTCGCCGAGCGCTTCACCCACCTCATGGTCGACGAGCTCGAGGACACGACCGTCGCCCAGCGGGCGCTGCTGGCGGCGCTCGCCGGCGAGAACGAGAACCACCTCTACGCGCTCGAGCCGACCCGCGCCGACGATCTCGGCGGCTGGTACCGGGAGATCCACCCGGATGGTGACGTGATC
>DASXBC010000188.1:0-6322 GCA_036406355.1 Solirubrobacterales bacterium
CGTTGGCGACGAGCGCCGGTCCGCCGTGGCCGGGCCCGGCGATGTAGATCATGTCGAGGTCGTACTGCCGGATTGCACGGTTCAGATGGACGTAGATGAAGTTCTGTCCGGGCGTCGTGCCCCAGTGGCCGAGGAGACGCGGCTTGATCTGCTCAGGGCGGAGCGGCTCGCGCAGCAGGGGGTTGGCCTGCAGGTAGATCTGGGCGACCGTGAGGTAATTGGCCGTTTCCCAGTAGGAGACGAGGTCGTCCAGTTCGGCTTCGCTCGGACCGGTCACCGGCTCCGAGGTTAGCCCCATGCCCACGCGCCCCGGAATCCCAGAATCCTGACTCACAGGTCGGTCTTGCAGGGTGTGTGGTCGAGTGGAGCTAGCCGGACTCGAACCGGCGACCTCCTGGGTGCGATCCAGGCGCTCTTCCAACTGAGCTATAGCCCCGAAAATCGAGGGTGGGAGGTTCGTCCCAACGCCCTCGCAACGCCAAGGATAACCTCATAGTGTTTAGGTTCTCGGGGTCAGCATGGGCATTCTCGACGAGGCAATTCGCGAGCATCTGGAGCTGAAGCGCCAGCATGGCGCCGAGCAGACCGAGCTCGAAAAGCTCGAGGACGAGGCGTTCGGGGCCCCCGGCCGGCCGGGCGAGGAGGCGTCGGACAACCTTGCCGAGGCGCCGACCGAGTTCATGGCCCAGCCCGAGGCGCCGGACGAGGTCCCCGAGGCGGCGCCGGCGAGGAGCGAGGGCGCGGCGCGGATCGCCGACCTCCAGGAGGCGCCGGAGGCCGCAGAGGAGCAGATCGAAGAGGAGCCCTCGGCGACCGAACACGAGATCGTCTCCGAGCCCGTTCCCTCGGGCCCGACCACCGAGGAGCGCGAGGTGATCTCCGAACAGCCGACCGAGATGCACGATGTCGAGGAGGAACTCGCCGAGGAGGATCAGGGCGAGGAGGAGGCCGACGTCGTCGATCTCGAGGAGGACGAGGAGGACGACGACTTCTGGGACGAGCAGCGGCTGTCGGACGAGCTCGACCAGGCGCTCGAAGCGCCGCTCGACGCCGAGGAGGGGTCCGCGGGCGAGGCCGGGGAAGTCGAGCCCGAGGCAGAGGACGAGGGGCCCGAGGCGGCGCAGGACCCGGCTGCCGAGGCCAAGGATGACGATGTTCTCGAGGAGACTCCGGAGTTCCTCGAGCAGAGCCCCGAGGACGACGAGCTCTGGTTCGAGCAGAAGCCGCCGAAGGACTTCGACTTCGACGACTGAGCCCGGTCAGCCGCGGAGCGAGTGGTGGGTGATGGAGCCAGCGGGATTCGAACCCGCGACCTCGGCGTTGCAAACGCCGCGCTCTTCCAGCTGAGCTATGGCCCCGTCCGAGGGATTTTAGGCGCGGCTCCGCCGGGTCGAGCCGGCCGCTCGTCAGAGGTGCTCTACGACCCGGCCGACCCCGAGAGGATCGAACTGCCCTGAGCCCGCTCGGGCAGGTTCTGGTCGGCGTGGTAGGAGCTGCGAACCAGCGGGCCCGAGGCGACCGACTCGAATCCGAGGTCGCGGGCTGCACGCTCGAGCGCCGCGAACTCGTCCGGGTGCCAGTAGCGGTCGACGGGCAGATGGCTCTCGGTCGGGCGCAGGTACTGGCCGACGGTCAGGACCTGGACCCCGTGGTCGCGGAGGATCCCGAACGCCTCGACCATCTCCTCGAAGGACTCGCCGAGGCCGACCATCAGGCCCGACTTTGTGACGACGCCTTGGCCGCCCATCTCCTTCGCCAGCCGCAGGACCCGGGCCGAACGCATGAACTGCGAGCCGCGGCGGGCCCGCGGGTAGAGCCGCGGGACCGTCTCGACGTTGTGGTTGAAGACGTCGGGACGCTCGTGGATGACCTTCGCCAGCGGCATCTCCTGGCCGCGGAAGTCGGGGGTCAGGACCTCGACCCTGCAGCCGGGCGCCTGCATCCGGATCGAGCGGATCGTCGCGACGAAGGCGCTCGCCCCGTAGTCGGGTAGGTCGTCGCGATCGACCGAGGTGACGACCGCATGCCGCAGTCCCATCCGCTTCACCTGGTTGGCGACGCGGAGCGGCTCGAGCTGGTCGTTCCAGGTCGGGACTCCGGTCTTCACGTTGCAGAACCCGCAACGGCGGGTGCAGACGTCGCCGAGGATCATGAAGGTCGCGGTTCCGCGCTCCCAGCACTCGCCGACGTTCGGGCAGTTCGCCTCCTCGCAGACCGTGTGGAGCCCCTCGCCGCCGATCTCGGCCTTGAGCCGGCGGTAGGTCGGACCGCCGGGCGCCGGCACCTTCAGCCAGGGTGGCTTGCGGGCGCGCCGGAACGGCACGGCGCCCTCGGCGTCGGCAGCGGTGCCGCCGGGGCGGGCGCGTGAGCGGGTCACGTGGAGCCTTTCCACTGTCTCGCTCATTCCAATGCCTCGCACACGCTTGCTCGCTCCGCGCTCACAGGATCCCCAGCCTGGTGCTGTCGAGCCCGAGCGACGCCGGCTCGGTCGCGACCGGGCTGCGCTCGAAGACCTCGGCGAAGCGCGCGACGACCGACCGGCCGAAGGCGGCGAGGTCGTGCTCGCCGCCGAGCTCGCGGCCCAGCGAGGTGACCCGGCAACCCTCGATCCCGCATGGAACGATCCACTCGAACGGCTGCAGGTCGTTGTTGACGTTGACCGCCAGACCGTGGGTGGTGACGCCGCGGCTGACATGGACGCCGATCGAGCCGATCTTGCGAGCCTCCTCGCCGGGGTCGCCGCCGGAGCCGGGGGCGCCGCCGTTCGTCCAGATCCCGGTCAGACCGTCGATCGTCTGCGCCTCGACTCCGTGGTCGGCGAGCGCCGCGATCGCCACCCGCTCCAGCCGCCGCACGTACTCGTGGACGTCATCGCCATAGGGGTTCAGCGAGACGATCGGATAGACCACGAGTTGGCCCGGGCCGTGGTAGGTCACCCGCCCGCCGCGGTCGGTGTCGTGGACCTCGATTCCCTGCGCCTCGTACCACTCGGGAGCCATCGGCAGCTCGTCCGGTCCCGAGCGGCGGCCACGGGTGTATGTCGGCGGGTGCTCGAGCAGCAGCAGGACGTCGGCGACCTCGCCCTCCTGGCGGGCCTCCAGCAGCCACCGCTGGGCGACAGCCGCCTCCTCATACGGGACAAGACCACAATGGACGACCAGGATTTCCTCGCTCACACTTGAAATCGTTGCAGGCCGCAGTTGGAATCCCTCCTTTCTCGGAAAATGTCCCAGCCCAAACTACTCAGACCCGACTGGCTTCCGGCGGTCGCATTGTCCTCGGTGCTGGCCGCGGCAATGCTCGCCTGGAACCCGCATGTGGGGGATCTCGCGGCCCAGGTCTTCCGCACCGAGCTGTTCCAGGACGGCGGCCTCGGGATCTGGAACGGAAGCTGGTACGGCGGCCACTACACGCTCACCTACAGCGTCCTCTTCCCGCCCCTGGCGGCGCTGCTCGGCCCGCGCACGGTCGGCGTCCTCGCGGTGATCGCCTCCGCCTACCTCTTCGACCGACTCGTCCGCGATCGCTGGGGCGACTCCGCCCGCTGGGCCACCCTCTGGTTCGCGGCGGGTGTGGTCACCCTGCTCGCCGACGGCCAGCTCACCTTCGCGCTCGGCGCCGTCTTCGGGCTCGCCACCCTGCGGGCGATGCAGCGCCGACATCCCGCCGCGGCGCTCGCCCTCGCGGCCGCGTGCGCGCTCTCGAGCCCGGTCGCCGCCGTCTTCCTCGCCGGCGTCCTCGTCGCCGGATCGGTCGAGCTCCCGCGCCGCCGCCGGCCGGCAAGGGCGCAGGCCCACCCGATCCAGGTCGCCTGCGTCGCCTTCGGCCTGGTCCTGATCCCCAACCTCCTCTTCCCGGGAACGGGCCAGTTCCCGTTCGTCTTCTCCTCCTACGCGGCGGTGCCGCTCTGGTGTGGGTCGGCGCTGTATCTGACCCGCAATCTGCGCGAGGAGGAGCGCCAGCTGCGCCAGGTCCTGATCGCCTACACGCTGGCGGCGACCGCGCTCTGGCTCCTCCCGAACGCGATGGGCGGGAACGCGGTCCGGCTCGGCGCCCTGTTCGGCGGGCCGGTGCTGGCGGCGGTTCTGCTCGCGCGGCGGCCCAGGGCCCCGATCTGGTTCGTCGCCCTCTTCCTCGCCGGCAGCCTCTACTGGCAGTTCAACGCCAGCGTCACCCAGATCGCCCGCAGCGTCGGCGACCCCTCGACCCAGTCCGCCTACTTCCAGCCCCTGGCCCACTGGCTGCGGGCCGACGGCGGCGAGGGAGCGAGGATCGAGGTCCCGCCGACCGCCAATCACTGGGAGTCGGCCTACCTCTCGCCCGAGTTCGAACTCGCGCGCGGGTGGCTGCGCCAGATCGACACGACCAGGGACGACATCTTCTATGACGACGACGGCAACCTGACGAGCTCCCAGTACCGGGCCTGGCTGCACGACAACGCGGTCAGGTTCGTCGCCCTCCCCGACGCCCCGCTCGACTACTCGTCGGTTGCCGAGCGGCGGCTGATACTGAGCGAACCGTCCTATCTGCGGCTGCGCTGGCACAGCGCCCACTGGCGCGTCTACTCGGTCCTCGACCAGGCGCCGCTCGTCCAGGCCGAGGGCGGCGCGGCGGCGCGCGTCCTCCAGGTCGGGCGACAGGGGTTCACCCTCGATGTGACCCACCCGGGCGATTTCCTGGTCCGGGTCAGCTTCACGCCCTACTGGTCGATCGGCCGCGGCCGCGGCTGCCTGCTGCGGCGCGGAGAGTGGACCGTGGCGCGGGCCGAAAGCCCCGGCGTCTTCCACGTCGGCGCCGACTTCTCCCTGGCGCGCGCCTGGAACGCCGTGACCGGTGCCCGCAAGACCTGCTGAGCCGCTCGTCAGAGTGCCAGCAGGAGTGGCTCTTCGAGCAGCGTCCGCACCCGGGCCAGGAACTCGGCTCCCTCGGCGCCGTAGAGGATGCGGCGGTCGCAGGCGAGGTTGACCGACATCAGGTGCGCGGTCCCGAGCTCGCCGCCGCGGGCGACGGCCCGCTCGGCGATAGCGCCGACGGCGAGGATCGCCGCCTGCGGCGGGTTGATCACAGCCGAGAAGCTGTCGATCCCGTACATCCCGAGGTTGGAGACGGTGAAGGTGGCGCCCGAGAGCTCAGGCGGGGTGATCGAGCCGTCGCGCACCCGCTCGGCGAGGCCACGCGAGTCGGCGGCGATCTGACGCAGGCCCTTGCGGTCGGCGTCGAACACGGTCGGCACCACCAGCGAGTCGCGGGCGGCGACCGCGATCCCGACGTTGACCCGCGAGTAGAGCTCGAAGCGCCCGTCGCGGTAGGCGCCGTTGGCCCGCGGGTGCTCGCGCAGCGCGAGCGCGCACGCCTTCACGACCATGTCGTTGAACGAGGGGACGACCTCGCCCTCGCGCGCGGCCGATTTCAGCAGCGCCCGCGCCTCGACCGCGCGGCTCATGTCGACCTCCGCCTGGAGGTAGAAGTGCGGCGCGGTGGCCTTCGACTCGGCCATACGCCGCGCGACCGTGGCCTGGAGCTTCGAGAGGTCCTCATAGGCCACCTGGCCCCTGGCCGTTTCCGGACCGGAATATTCCGGCATCTGCTCTGCTCCCGCTCGGCCAGGAAGAGGCAGCGACGGACCTGGCCTCGCTCCTGCGTCCGCGATGCCGGGTGTGTCCCCGGCCACTGCTCCGGCGCCAGCCGCGGAAGCGGCGGCGGCTTCGACATCGGCCTTCACGATTCGGCCACCGGGCCCGGAGCCCTCAATGGCTCCCAGCTCGACGCCGCGCTCTTTCGCCAGCCTGCGGGCGAGCGGCGATGCTTTCGGCCGCCCATCGGCTCCTCCGCCGGAGGGCGCCGGTGCGGCCGGGGCCTCCGACTGTGCGGCCGGGGCTTCGGGTGCCGAGTCCTCCGCCACTGCCGCGGGTGGCGCGGAGGAGGGGTCGTCGCCCGCAGCGTCGTCCCGCGAGGACGATGACCCCTCCTCCGTGACAGGACCCGCGGCCCTGGCGGAAGAACCGTTTCCCGAATCGCCGACCACCGCAATCGGAGTCCCGATCGCGACCGTGTCCCCCTCCTGCACGAGGATCTCGGTGAGCGTCCCGGCGACGTCGGCTTCGTACGCCATGTTCGCCTTGTCGGTCTCGATCTCGACCAGCTCGTCGCCGATCGCGATCTCCTCGCCGACCTGCTTCAGCCACTGCAGGATCGTCCCCTCCTCCATCGAGTCCGAGAGGCGGGGCATCACCACGTCGGCCATCAGATCGAGCCCTCCAGCGCGGCGAGCGCCGCCTGCACGACATGCTCGGTGTGCGGGATCGCCGCCTGCTCGAGCCGC